>JAGQQE010000398.1 GCA_020426345.1 Planctomycetaceae bacterium | reverse complement strand
GAGCCCGGAATTCACACCGGACAGGCTGGCTGTCTGCCTGGCGGAGGGAACAGCTGGCAGCTGCAGAAATGGGTCTTCCATGGCCGCGTAGTCGTTTCGCGAGAGCCATTTCAATGAAGTGCAGCCCATTCCCGAACACAGCATCGTGCCTGCCATCAGGTTCGTCAGTAGTTTTCGAACAGACATTGCGATTCCTTTCGCATGCAGAATGCTTCGGTGCCTGCCGTACCCGCAGGCGGCACTCGAATCGTTCTTTTAATTGTTTCCGGTGACCGTGTTATTTCCTGTGACCGTGTTGTTTCCTGTACCCGTGTTGTTTCCTGTACCCGTGTCGCCGGGAAGACTGTTTCCGGCGCCAGCGTGGTATTTTCGATTGAAGATGGCTGGGTCGAATGGATCACTTCGGTCCATCAATCGAAGCTCGTTGAGAATTCGCTGGTCCAGTTCCTGACTGGATAATCGGCGACCGTACCCAACACCGGCCGATGGTTCGAAACCAGCTTGACGGACAGTTGGTTCGGGTTGTCTATCGTTCCCGGATGCCTCCCGGGTGAAAGGAGAATTCAGCGAAGCTCGTGCATCCTGTTCCGCAGAACCCGCTGTAAGATACGAGGGAGCATTTTCCAGGGAATCCAGATCCGCAGCAGCATTGTGAACCCAGTCTCGGATCAACTGAAACTGCACGGCACCCGTGCGACCGGAAAGTGGGGCTGTACGAGCACCACCGTGGGTGGAACTGGCGAAAGTCAGGAGGGCACTGTCATCGGGATTTTGACGGTTCACGTGCCTCAGCACCGCCGCCAGATTCTTCTCTGTAATGGTGGGTGTCGTTCTCTGGCGTATCGAAACCAGTGGCATGGTGGCATGATTTGTGGAGTGACAGGAACCGCCAAAGCATTTATTGACGACAAGCAACTGGACTCGACTGGTAAATTCCTGAGCTGTTGATCGACGAAGCCCCAGGAGGGATCGGGGTTCGTTCGGATCGCGATCCGCAGACGTGTCAGCAGTTTCAGTAGAAGCATGGGCGGATTGCTGCGATGGGACGGCATCGGGCGTCAACAAGTTCGGATTGGTCCTGTGGATGATGTCGAGAAGCATTTCTTTCGCTTCCTGGCGATTGGGATCCAGATGAAGAAGATCCATCAGCTCCCGTTGCGCCTCCGCCAGCATTTCGTTACGTTCGCACCATTTCGCGAGTTCCATGTGATGGTTGGGCGTCAGTTCGGGCAGAGACAACTTCATCTTTTGATATGCATCGTTCTTGTCGTTGGCCGGAAATCGAACGCTGCTCGATGGAAAATGAATGCGTCCGGACGGCTGAATAACTTCGTAGCCGTCATCGCGCAACGAGATTTGCCCTTCGATCAGACGCCCGTCCGTCAGCACCAGCAGTGCCGGGCTGGAGTCGACATCAGGCGATAATGCCTCCTGAAATTGCCACGCATTAGCGCTGTGCATCGCGCAGAAAATCCACGCGGCAGCTGACAGAGAGACAAGAGTGATGCGTGACGAGTAATCCATTACGTCGTCCCATGGAAATACCGGGGCTAAATAACAGCTGAACAGTACTGGCATCACGGAAATCAGGTCAATACGACCATCACCGGTCAACGAATGCGTGGATCGATTCCGCGGCAAAAATCGAGCATCAACCTCCCAATCTGGTCTGCAGGCATTTGACAAACGCTTGTTAGGACGGGTAAAACGGCTAACGATGATCGATTACTGCTTCTGTATGGGAAAGTCCGCTCGCATGCGAGTTTTCAGCAAATTGGGTTTGATTGCACTGGCAGGATTATTCACCTGCGAGACAGCCTCAGCACAATTCGGGTCCTGCTATTCGCCATTCTCACCGGGCTTCTGGGGCGTCGGCTATGCTCCAATGCCCATGGCACCTGTACCGATGTATGGCTACTCAGGCTGGGGCGGCAGCCCATATTCCGCGGGCTATGGTTCATTTGATTGCGGTTGCTCTCCATGCAGCAATTGCGGTGGAAGCTGCGGTGTCGGTAATTGTGGTGGTGTCGGGTGCGGAACGGGTTGTTCCACGGGTTGTGGCGTCGTCGAATCCGGAACGTTGAAACCCAGCGCTGATCCCAACTTTCGCGAAAAATCCGAACCAGAACGACCTGCTGAAGACCTTGAGCGTCGTCGAGACAATCTGGGAACCGACCCTCGCGACGGTCTCGAAGATACGCCGCGCCGGACCTATGATGATCCCAGTGACGGTTTCCTGCCTGCGGATCCAGCCCGCTCAGGCGGAGAACCCGATTTGTTTGACAACAATCGGGGGCCTCTTGATGAGCCCACGGGAGGTGTCGGAACCGGTCGCGAAAACGAGCGGTGGGCACCATCTGGCGGTGACTCTGGTGGATCAGGAAACGACGATTTCCCATCCCTCACGCCTCGCGCTACCAACAAGCCTCCCATTTCGGATCCACTTTCCGGGACCCCGGAAACTGAAGAGGCACCGAAGGCTGTAGAAGACGCGACGCCTGAATCAGGCTCGACAGAGGATCCCACCGACTTGCTGTCGCCGGAAAGTTCTGCCAGGAATCAACGTCCAGAAATGTTTGTCAGTCGGCTGCGAGACGTGCTGCCGGTTCAGCGCACGGCCGGAAGAGGCATTCCAGTCAACGGGCCCGGTAAAGCAATCGCTACGGGTCGCCCGATTCATCAGATTCGCTGGATTGCTGCACCCGCAGAAGCCGGGCTTACTCGACTCTGATCGCACCCCATTGCAATACCTGTAAATTTGCTGGCGCGTGGGTGATTCAGCAGTCGCAGTGTTACTTTCGTCCATCAAACAGACGTTCCATCACTCGGTAGCCAGCATCCTGAAACTTCAGTCTCTGATAGACTTCCATCGCTCGACTGTTTTCAGCTTCGACGTACAGGCGGAGCCCCACAATGTCGGGGCTTCGTTGCATTTCACCAATCGCGTGCGACAACAGTTGCCTGAAGATTCCCTGTCCACGGAAAGGCGCTGCGACATAAACGCTCTGCAGCCACATCATCCAGCCATCTCGCCAGTCACTCCACTCACGCGTAATCATCAGCTGGCCGACGACTTCCTGTCCCGCAGGGGCTGAACTTTCGGCAACCCAGTACTGAACATCCTCGTTTTTTTGCAGACCGCGGACAACACCTCGAAGAACTGTCGCAGGGTCCAGCGAACGATGCTCCGTTTCCTCGCAAAGCTGGCAATTGAACCGGGCTATCGTTTCCGCATCATTCTCTGCGGCGCGTCGAAGAATCAAACCTGAATCCATTGATATAACCTGTCCAGAATCGAGTGATCCGGAAGTGTAGGTATTTTCTTTTTCCGTCGACAGCCTTCACCAACAGCCACTCGCGCATCGACAGTGCCGCTCAACAAGGCAAAATGAGAGGTTTGCGCAGATTTTCTGGTACTTGCAGTTCCTGCGGGAACTCGAACACCGCCCTGCTGGTCATTCCATTATCAGACCGACAGTGCCATTGACATCCGGTTCGCGACGGTTAACCTTCCCGGCGTCATCATCTGGATGGCGCAGGAGTGTGAGCGGAGTCAATCCGTGCGACAAGAAGGATTCACCGACAAACGTCGACGATTCTGCGGGTCGCTTTGAGTGGTGAAAGACAGGAGTGCGAACGATTGGCTGCCGTTGAATGGAAGTCCTGGAATCAGGTTTCGTTGTTTGCCCCCGGAAATGCCCACGCAACGCTGGTGCAGCTAAATGGAAAACTGCTGGCAGACGCTCTGGAAGTCAAGACGCTCGATTCCTTCCTGCGTCCTGCACTGGCCGAAATTGCGACGGAACTTTCGGTGCAATGGATCGCTTTGGTGAGGCGGGTACCGGGCCCCGCGTGGAAAACCGTCGCCGAACATGGCCAGCACACACTGACGATTAGCCAGACGGAATTCTGGGATCAGGCCTATGATCGCGATAAGGCCGGACTGCAGTCGACAGCTCAGAACTGGACACTGGGAGCCTTTCCATTGCAGACAGGTGGTCCCGTTGCGGACATGCTGGTCGTCGCGACGCGGCACACCGATGGTGACCTGCTGGATTCAGGTTTGATTATCGGTCGATCCCTTTCGATTTCGCTGCGTCTGGCGGATCGACAACTGAAGAACCGACAACAGGTTGATCGACTTCGATCGACGTTGAGCATTGCGTCACGATTGTCATCAGCTGAAGACACGGCCCCGTTACTCGAACAAATCGCCAACGAAGCAACGCGGCTTCTGGATTGTGATCGCAGCAGCATTTTCCTTTGGGACCGGGAACGCAATGAAGTTGAAGCTCGCCCTGCACTCGGTGTGAAAGGGGCGTCACTTCGGCTGCCGGCAAAGGAAGGTATCGTCGGTGAAACGCTTCGGACCGGCAAAGCGATTCGAGTGGACGACGCTTACAACGACCCCCGATTTAACAAGGAAGTGGACGTTGCCAATAAGTACAAGACCAACAATCTGATTTGTGTTCCCCTGCGCGATGCCGACGGCACAGTCATGGGTGCCTTCGAGGGTATCAATCGCAACGGAGATGGGCCGTTCAATGACGACGATGTGGAATGCCTGCAGGAACTCGGGACGCAGGCCGCTGTTGCGTTGAGAAATCTGCAGGAACGAAACCTGCTCCACCGCAGTCACAGCCAGTTGGCGGAACAAGTCACAAGCGGTGTCTCCATCGTCGGGGAAAGTGCTGCGATTGTCGCATTGCGGGACACGGTTCATCGCCTTGCATCGACCGATTTGCCGGTTCTGGTACTTGGTGAGAGTGGAACTGGCAAGGAAGTTGTTGCTCAGTCATTGCATTACGGAGGATCGCGCGCGGCATGCCCCTTCGTTCCCGTGAATTGCGCTGCATTGACAGATTCACTTCTGGAAAGCGAATTATTCGGGCACGAGCGAGGTGCGTTCACCGACGCACGCGAAATGCGTCCCGGTAAGTTTGAAGTGGCTGACGGCGGGACTCTGTTCCTGGACGAGATCGGAGACATGAGCCTGAATGGGCAGGCAAAATTATTGCGGGTTCTGGAGCAGAAAGTCATCACCCGGGTCGGCGGTTCGCAGCAGATCCCCGTGAATGTCCGTATCGTTGCCGCCACAAATGCAAATTTAAGTGAAGCGGTCAGGGCTCGTAAATTCCGCGAAGACCTGTATTACCGACTGAGCGTTGTAACGCTGGACCTGCCACCACTGCGAGAGCGTCCGGAGGACATTCTTCCACTGGCGGAATTCTTCATGAAACGAT
>JAGQQE010000397.1 GCA_020426345.1 Planctomycetaceae bacterium | reverse complement strand
ACAGAGGAGGCGATTCGACTTGCCAGGCTTTTGGTCGAGTTGCTACCGGACCCGGAAGCGATGGGACTTCTGGCTTTGATGCTGCTTCACGAATCGAGACGCCATGCGAGGATGGATGCTTCCGGAGATATCGTACTGCTGGAGGATCAGGACCGTACACTCTGGAATCAGGGGTTCATTGCAGAAGGGCAGCAACTGGTCGAACAGGCACTGAGGTCACGAAGATTTGGGGTCTATACGATCCAGGCGGCCATCTCCGCCGTCCATGCGGAAGCCCGGCAGGCGAGCGAAACGGACTGGGAGCAGATCGTTGCCCTGTACGACATATTGCTGCGTGCGGATCGGTCTCCTGTGGTGGAGCTGAATCGTGCCGTGGCGATTGCGATGCGCGATAACATCGAATCCGGCTTGTCCATCATCGATGATATTCTGGCACGCGGAGAACTACAGCATTACTACCTGATCCATTCCGCTCGCGGCGAGTTCCTGAGGCGACTTGGAAGACTCGACGAATCGAAATCGGCGTTTGAATGGGCATTTTCGCTTGCTGAACAGGAGCCGGAGAAACGATTTCTGCGGGCGAAGATCGCCTCGCTAAATTCGAAGGCACAAACATAAAACGTTCCTGCGGAATGATCAGCTTCCACAGGAACGTTTCAGTCGGATACCTGACCGTCAGTGTTGTCGACAATGTGTCTACGATTTTCTGGTGTGTTCTTTGACCATCGCTCGATGACTGCCTGAACATTCTACGCCATGGCGGGCTGACCTTTGCAACAGGCAATTGCCTGGTCAGCGATGCGTTGCAGAGGTCGGATGAAATCGACGCCGCCTTTGGAAATGGCCTCTCTTGGCATACCGAAGACGACCGAGGTCGCTTCGTCCTGTGCGATGGTTTGAGCGCCGGATTTCTTCATTTCCAGCATACCGAGAGCACCATCGCTGCCCATTCCTGTGAGGATGATTCCAACCGCATTGCTTCCAATCGCGCGGGCGGCGGATCGGAAGAGTACGTCTACCGAAGGACGGAAGCCGCTCACTTTTTCGCCACTTGAGATATGTACGTTGTACCCGGAACCGCTGCGAACGGCTTCCATATGAAAATCACCAGGAGCGATCAGCACCTGCCCGGACTGAATGCGATCGCCATTCACCGCTTCTTTCACGTGAACCTGACAGCAACGGTCCAACCGTTCGGCGTATGATTTTGTGTAGCCTGGCGGCATATGGATTGTCGCAATTACACCTGGTCCGTCGGATGGAAACTTAGTGAGAACCTCAGCCATTGCCTCTGTTCCACCAGTCGATGCGCCAATCACGACCACCTTATTCGAACCTGTGATCAAACTGCTTGACTGCAATTGTGTCTTCACGATGGGCTCGGCAGGCGATTGTGCTGATCTTGATCGCGGACGGACTTTGGCTGAAGAAGCGCCACGAATTTTCAGGACAAGTTCGCGAGCCAGATCCCGCATACCAGTGGAGATATCGCCTTTGGGTTTGGCAACGAAGTCCACGGCGCCCAGTTCCAGAGCCCGCAGCGTTGTCTGACAGCCACGTTCGGTCAGGGACGAAACCATAACAACCGGCAGCGGCCGACTCGCCATTAATTTCTCGAGAAATGTCAGCCCATCCATCCGAGGCATTTCGACATCCAGAGTAATGACGTCCGGGTTGAGCGTCATGATCTTGTCGCGAGCGACATACGGATCACCAGCAGTCCCGACAACTTCCAGATGCGGGTCTTTCGTCAGAATCTCGGTGAGCAGTTGGCGCATCAATGCCGAATCGTCAACAATCAGTACTCGCACTTTGTTCATGGCTGGCTCCCAGGCGGCTTTTCAGCACCCCTTCAGGCTTATCTGGACTGAAGAACCCCGAAGTTCCCTTCAAGGCCGCTCTAACTTCAAAACAACTCGACTGATCCATAACACCCTGCTGGCTCGGCGACAGGCTTTTCTTCCCTTTGTTTGACTGTTGCCATTTCTGCCTCAATCTCGGCCATCTGTTTCACCGGACGCACGAATGCCTGTCCTGTGTGTGTCAGAAACTGGACCTGCCGACCGTGTCTGCCGCCGACATCTTTGGAGACAATAGGAATACAGTCTGTATCCAGAAACTGCATGGCGAAATTTGCATTACGGCCGCCGATATCCAGTGAGCATCCGGAACTCTTTAAGACATTGCCTCCGCCGAAGACTTTGGCAACCAGTTTTCTGCGATCCCCACCCAGTTTCATAATCTCGTTGATCAGAAGTTCCATTGCGTGCACCCCATAGCTGGCACACACCCGGTCGTCTGATTTGTTTGCCGGCAGCATGAAGTGGTTCATGCCCCCGACATGAGCGATTGGATCGTACAGACACACGGCGATACAGGATCCGACTACCGTAGAGACTTTGCATGGGCTCGAGGATGCCTTGATCTCCCCAACGATAATGGCGTGCGAAGCATCCGGACCTTTGCCCATCGTGCCTGTCGAGAAGCTTTGGGTGCTCGCCTGACTGTCGATGCGCTGTCGAAGCCGTTCCCTTGCGGTTCCACCTGACGATGCAGCCAATCCGGCCCCCGTCGACCTTCGAAGTCCTGTGGACGGCGTTGGCGAGGGTGGCTGCGCAGCTTTAGACAGAGATCGAGCGGAAGTGGCTCCCTTACCCGGATTGAGTCGGTAAATAGTTTTCCCCAGCGGCCGATAGACTCCCTCGATTCGCATGATCGATTCGCTGTGCCCGATAAACAGATGCCCCTCGGGCACCAGTTGTTCGGCAAAGCGGCTGACCAGACGATCCTGCGTTGGTTCGTCGAAATAGATCATGACATTTCGGCAGAAGATGATGTCGAACGATGTATTAATTGGCCATGGTGATTCGATGAAGTTGATGCGTCGAAATGCAATCAACTGTTTCAACTCCGGCCCCGCTACCCAGACGGTGTCTTTACCGCGAACTTCCTTGCGGAAGTATCTTTTCCTCAGATCTGCCGGAATCTCGTCCGCTTTATCTTCGTGGTAGACACCCTGTTCCGCATTCGCGAGAACATCCGTGTCGACATCGGATGCCAGAATTCGGATGTCCCATTGCGCGGCTTTCGCTGCGCCGAAGTACTCAAGCAGCGTCATCGCGAGCGTGTAGGGTTCTTCACCGGTTGAGCACGCCGCACTCCAGATGCGAAGCTTATAGTGACCGGTTTCCCGCGCCTGTGCCTCGATTGAAGGAAGCAGCTCTTCGCGCATGTATTCGAAGTGATGGTTTTCCCTGAAGAAGTCGGTCTTGTTGGTCGTCAGAGCGTTGATCATTTGAAGACGCTCTTCACCATTCCTGTCCTCATTCTGCAGGAAGTCGTAGTAGCGACTGAAAGAGTTCAGCTGCAACTTTCGCAGACGCTTTTGCAATCGGGACTCCACCAGCTGAAACTTCGCCTCCGACATGGAGATACCTGCTTCGGCGTAGATCAGTTCCCGGAAGAGCTTGAACTCTTTCCGTGTAAGCTGAGCTGGTGTTCCTGGGTCTGCCATTTTCTGAACTCTGGTCTGACGTGCGTGTTGACTGAAACCGGGCTGTAAACGTTCTGCAGCGCGAAGCCGAAGGTCACGGCTCGGCTCCGCACTGACAGAACGTTCGAAATACGGATTGGGTTAGAATTCGATAAAGCCGTTGCCGACTAACCGATCCACCTGGTTGCTGATGTTGTTCAGCTCCTGTTCTGTATTTCTGATTGCCGAATTCCCACGGGACCGACCACTGGCAGCAGGGGCTGCGTGTCGACGTCCGCTGTGCTCGGCTACATCAGTCTCCAGTCGGAACTGGCCGACCAGTTCAAGCAGCTGTTCTGAATGCTGAGACAGCGAAGTGGCCGTACCAGACATTTCTTCGGTCTGCGACGCATTGCTCTGAGTCACGCGATCCATTTGAGCAACCGCCTTATTCACCTGTTCGATCCCTGTGAGCTGCTCTTTCGAGGCGGCCGCGATCTCACTGACAATGTCGGTCACACGCTTAACGGACCCAACAATCTCTTCCAGCGTCTTGCCGGACTGATTGACCAGTGAGGTGCCATTTTCAACCTTTCTCACAGAGTCCTGAATAAGAGTCTTGATCTCTTTTGCTGCCGAAGCACTTCTTTGAGCAAGGTTGCGGACTTCCGCGGCTACGACGGCAAAGCCACGACCCTGCTCGCCTGCACGTGCGGCTTCAACAGCGGCATTCAGGGCAAGCAGATTCGTTTGGAAGGCAATTTCGTCGATGGTCGTAATGATATCGGCGATTCGGGTTGAAGCCTGGTTGATCTCAGCCATGGCCTTTACAGCATCACCAACAACCCGTCCGCCGTTCTCAGCGACATCACGAGAACCATTCGCAAGTTGACGAGCCTGTTGAGCGTTCTCTGTGTTCTGTTTGACCGTCGATGTAATTTCCTCGAGACTTGAGGCAGTTTCTTCAAGACTTGAAGCCTGATGCTGAGCCCCTTTGGAGATCTCATTCGAAGCGGCCGTCATTTCAGAGGCCGCTGAAGCGACGGTTCCCGCTACAGACTTGACTTCGGCGAGCGCGGACCGAATTGAGCTGACAGCAGATTCAAGCGCCTGAGCAACCTGACCCACAGCATCATCGCCAAGGTCTGGTACCTGAATGTTGAAATTGCCATCGGCAACAGCATTCACGATCTCCAGAACCTGCTGAACCTTGCGTTGCTGCAGCTCTGAATCACGACGCTCACGGTCACTTCGTTCGCGTTCTGCCGCTTCCGCCGCCTGTTTATCTGCGAAGAATCTCCGGAGGCCTTCTCCAAGCTGGCCGACGGCGTCTTCTCCATTCACCGTGATCTCCAGGGAATAGTCGCCTCGAGACACGCGGTTCGCGACCTCCAGTATCTGTGCAACATTCGATTTCAGCTCTTCAGCAGCCTTCGCGTCTGCTTCCTGCTTTTCCGCAATGCTGCGTTCCATTTCCTTCTGTCGCGTGATGTCGGTTGCAAACTTAACAACCTTGATCGGACGTCCATTCAGGTCGACGATTGGGTTGTATGTCGCTTTGATCCAGATTTCTTTGCCGCCTTTTCCGACGCGCAGATAGTCGCCAGCGTCGAATCGACCTTCGTTGAGGTGCGCCCAGAATTGTCGATATTCCGGACTGCTGGCGTAGTCGGCCGGAACGAACATGCTGTGGTGTTTGCCGCGGATTTCGTCGAGCGTATAACCAACCGTCTTCAGGAAATTGTCATTTGCCCTCAGAATCTTTCCGTCCATCGAAAACTCAATCACAGCCTGGCTCTTGTCGATCGCCGCCAGTTG
>JAGQQE010000396.1 GCA_020426345.1 Planctomycetaceae bacterium | reverse complement strand
TCGATAATGCCGTGTCCGTACTCATACGCCATCAATGCGATCTCTTTGCCCTGCTCCGCCGAAAGCTCGTTCGCCGTGACTCGTATGCGATTCATAAAGCGGCCCGTCGACTCCCGCCTGCGGTAAAAAAAGCCATGCCATTTCATCCGCTCCAGATCCTGCGGCGGAATGTTCTCCGCTGGTGTTGCCGCCGAGGCGTGAGCAACGATTTCGTCCCAGGCGTCCAGGGGGTGCTTTTCTGCCTTCCAGGCCTCAATTGGGTTGGACATTTCTTTTCTCTTGCGAATGTTTGCCACACGCAGACGCGACGAATTCTATGGACCACCACCGTCATCAGTTGCAAAGGATGAACTTTTGCCGGGTGACCGACGACACCGGCTCGGGGAAACCAACGTGACAACGGGTTCCAGCAGGGACTCCTGTTCCCAGTGTTCGGGTCTCACGCCTGCCTATCCATAGTGCAACTGCTGCGCCACTAATAGTCAGCTGCGACTCTGATAGAGGATTGAATCGAGTTTTCCATCAATGCAACGCGCGTTAAATGAACATTTGAACCCTTGCTGTCAAATCGTCTGCGCTGAATATAGGCATTGGGTGTCTTTTTTGTTGGCTGCTCTGCCGCGAAGAGATGTGTAATACTCGCCACCCAAGTGCCCGATCCGACACTGCTCGTTGAGAGGTTTGAGGACGCCTCATGAACTCCTGGGGTGACTCGCGACTGAGAAAACCATGTAAATCATTCTGCCTAGATTGCTGAATGGACGAATTCCCCGAGAATCCAAGGCGCCCGGGTCTCTGATACGCGATTCCCGGCCTCGCAGAACCCGTCGCCCCGTCACTAACGATCGCAATCCCCATGAGCAATCAAGTGCCATCGTCACTGAATCCACCGTCTCGGATCCTGATGGGCCCAGGACCGAGTGAGATCCATCCGAGTGTTCTTTCTGCGATGGCTGCTCCTACGGTTGGTCACCTTGATCCGTATTTCCTGAAGGTCATGGATGACGTACAGTCGATGCTGCGGCAAGTGTTCCAGACGTCGAATCCGATGACGATGGCGATCAGCGGTACGGGCAGTGCCGGCATGGAGGCATGTGTTGTCAACCTGATCGAGCCGGGCGATCGGATGCTGGTGTGTGTGAATGGTGTTTTCGGTGGACGTATGGCAGATGTCGCCGGGCGATGCGGTGCAGAAGTCAGCACCATCGAGCGCCCATTCGGCGAGGTTTTTACGGCAGAAGAGGTCTTTGATGCTGTAGAACGATTCAAGCCAAAGGTTGTGGGGATCGTTCACGCCGAAACGTCCACGGGAGCTTGCCAGAGCCTGGACGAAATCGCGAAGATTGTCCATAACGCCGGAGCACTTCTCGTCGTGGATTGCGTTACTTCACTCGGGGGATTGCCGGTCGAAATCGATCGCCTTGGGATCGATGCTGCCTACAGCGGCTCGCAAAAGTGCCTTGGATGCCCTCCTGGCCTTGCGCCTGTGACGTTCGGTCCGCGCGCTCTTGAAGCAATGGATGCCCGAAAGACAAAAGTCGCGAGCTGGTATCTTGATATCGGGATGCTGAGAAATTACTGGGGCAACAATCGTGCGTATCACCATACCGCTCCGATCAATATGAATTACGCGCTGCATCAGGCGCTGTGCCTTGTGTTGTCTGAAGGTCTTGAGGCACGATTCGCGCGTCATAAATTGCACCACAAGGCGTTGAAGGCTGGCCTTGCAGCGATGGGGATCCAGTATTCCGGGGACCCTGCGGCATGCCTGCCAATGCTGAATTCGGTTCTGATTCCTGAGGGTGTCGATGACGTCGGAGTGCGAGGTCAGTTGTTAAACGAATTCGGCATCGAAATCGGGGGTGGCCTTGGGCCAATGAAGGGAAAAACCTGGCGTATTGGCCTGATGGGCGAGACGGCCAAAAAATCAAACGTCTTGCTCTTCCTTGCAGCCCTGGAGCAGTGCCTGAATCAGCAGGGGGTTGTTCCCTCTGCCGGAGCCGGTGTCGCGGCGGCAAACGCTGCATATCTGGCGAATTAAGAATCCTGGGGACGAACAGGTCCAACGATAAACAAGTCCACTCATTTCTGAGTTATTCAACAAGGGAGAATCCTATCCATGTCAGTTGCTATCTCCGCAGTGCACGCACGCGAGATCCTGGACAGCCGCGGCAATCCAACGGTCGAAGTCGACATCCAGCTTGAGGACGGCACTATCGGCCGCGCAGCCGTGCCCAGCGGCGCAAGTACAGGGGCACACGAGGCTTGCGAACTGCGAGATGCAGAGAACAAGAGCCGGTACCTTGGTAAAGGGGTCCAGCAGGCCGTCCGAAATGTCAATGAAGAGCTGTCAGATGTTCTGATCGACATGGATGTGACCGATCAGGCCACCATCGATGCCGCCATGCTGGAACTGGACGGCACAGAGAACAAGAGCCGCCTGGGGGCAAATGCCATCCTGGCGTGCTCACTGGCTGCCGCTCATGCGGCTGCGAAGGCAAGCTATCTGCCGCTGTTTCGTTATGTGGGTGGCATTGGCGCGAACTGTCTGCCCGCTCCGATGATGAATATCATCAATGGTGGTGCTCACGCTAACAACGGTATCGACATGCAGGAATTCATGGTCATGCCGCTTGGCTTTGACCGATTCAGCGATGCACTGCGTGCCGGAGTTGAAGTTTTCCACAGCCTGAAAAAAGTGCTTTCCGGGATGGGGCTGAGCACGGCCGTTGGGGACGAAGGGGGATTCGCCCCTGACCTTAAGACCAACGAGGAAGCAATCTCTGTCATCCTGAAGGCCATTGAGAATGCCGGGTATCGCCCCGGGGAGCAAATTAAGATTGCTCTGGACTGTGCGGCCACTGAGTATTTCGACTCAGCGACGGGCAAGTACACGTTTGAGGGCAGGCAAATGGATTCGGGGGAAATGGTTTCCCTGCTTGATAGCTGGGTGTCGAGGTATCCAATTTGCTCTATCGAAGACGGTTGCTCTGAGGATGACTGGGCGGGCTGGAAGGCGTTGACTGACAGTGTGGGCGATCGAATCCAGCTGGTCGGTGATGACTTGTTCGTAACGAACAGCAAGCGATTGAGCGAAGGTATCGACAAAGGCGTTGCAAACAGCATCCTGGTGAAAGTCAATCAGATCGGCACTCTGACCGAAACCATCCAGGCTGTGCAGCTCGCATACGCGAATGGGTACACGGCAGTGATGAGCCACCGATCCGGTGAGACCGAAGATAATACCATTGCGGACCTCGCCGTTGCTCTCCGTACCGGCCAGATCAAGACTGGCTCTGCGAGCCGCACCGATCGAATCTGCAAGTATAACCAGCTTCTTCGTATCGAAGAATTACTTGGCGACACGGCAGTCTTCGGTGGAACAATCTCGTAACAGCTCAGCGTACGGGCTGAGGGTTCGGGGTCTCAAATGCTGCACGGGTCTGGAGAAATTCAGGCCCGTGTTCTATTTTGGAGACGCATGTGGAGCCCCGGATTTTCCGCAACTGAAGCGCGAATGGTGAATGTGGAAAACTTCCCGCAGAGCGGAACTTCACTCGTGGAGCTTCCTGCCTTCGAGAAAAGAAATTGGTCTGTTTTCACCTGGCTTGTCACTCCAGTCGATAAGGTGCAGAATCCTTCGTAACCTCTGGGCGATTCGCAACTTGGGACTAGCAATTTCCCTGGTTGCACCGGTGATTGGACGACTCTTTGCGACTCTGAGTGGGCCTGTTTAAGAACCCATCTCAGTCCTCATTTTTGCTTTATGCGTGGATGCGGTTGGCTCGCGGAGATCCACTGCTTTGAACACATTCAGATTTGAACACATTCAGAGCACCGCCGGGATCCACTGGATGTTGACGTTCCCGCTGTCGCTGACACTGTGCTGGTAAAGTTGCATGACTGACCCAAAGCCCTCGACAAACGATATTCTCGCAAAGATCCGTGGTGCCTCTGGTGGTGCCTCTGGTGGTGCCCCAAAGGATGGTGCTCCCGCTGTTGAGGCTTCCGGGGCTGGTGCAGCTCCTGAGGCTCCGGCTCCGGCCCCGTCTTCGACGGCAGATATTCTTGCCGCGGCCAGAGCGAAGGCTGCTCCTGCGTCTGCTGGTGGGAGTCCGCTGGATAAGATTCGGGCAGCCGGTGCGGGTGGTGCGGCTTCAGGCGGTGCGGCTCCAAAGAGCCCGTCTGATATTATGGCTGCGATTCGTGGCGGTGCGGCGGCTAAGCCTGCGGCTGCGAAGTCTGCGGATTCAGAGTCTGAGGGGGCTGGTTCACCCGCGCCTGCGAAGGCTGTTCCGGCGGGCTTGTCTCCTGCCGAGATGATTCGCAAGGCTCGAGAGGTCTCTGCTGGCGGTGAGGTTAAGCCTCCGGTGGCTTTGCCGTCCAGGCCGTTGCCCGCGAAGGCTTCTTCTGCGGCTGTTCCCCGCCGTGGTGTCCTTGCTGACTTTCTGGCGGTCTTGTGCACGCCTGTTGTTGTCGCATGGGTAGCGTTCTCTGGTGCAGCTTTGACGGCTGTTGCCGGCGTTGCTCGGTTTATGATGCCGAACGTGCTTGTCGAGCCGCCAACCCGATTCAAGATCGGGCCTCCCAACGATTATGCTCCGGGTACTGTTTCTACGAAGTGGCAGGCCCAGTTTGGTGTGTGGATTGTGAATGCAGAGGTTGATGGGGCTCAGCAGATTTATGCGTTGAGCACTGTTTGTACGCATCTTGGCTGCACCCCCAACTGGTTGGAAGGCGAGCAGAAGTTCAAGTGTCCTTGCCATGGCTCGGGGTTTTACAAGAGCGGGGTGAACTTTGAGGGTCCGGCGCCTCGGCCGCTGGAGCGCTTTGGTTTGCGGCTTGCTGAGGACGGTATGCTGGAGGTTGACAAGGGGCTCAAGTTCCAGAAGGAGCTGGGTCAGTGGTCGAATCCGTCATGCTTCGTTCCTGTTGGTTGATTTGACGTTCGGTCGCATCGCTTTTCTGTTTGTGTTTTGTAGCTGATTTCTAGTCCAAGGATCTGCCAGTGTCTGTTGGCGACTACATCCGTAACTCCCAGATCTGGAAGAGTGTTTTTCGGCATCCGGCGCCCACAGATCGCCGTAATCGCGTTGTGGTGATGCTGACAAACTTCTTCCTGCATCTGCATCCGGTGTCTGTGAAGCAGCAGGGGATTGCTCTGTCGTACACTTGGTGTATGGGGGGCATTACCTTCTTTCTGTTTCTGGTAGAGGCTATCACCGGTGTGCTTTTGATGTTCTACTATCGCCCGACTCTGGAGTGGGCGTTCTATGACATTCAGGCGCTGCT
>JAGQQE010000395.1 GCA_020426345.1 Planctomycetaceae bacterium | reverse complement strand
AAGACACTGCCAACGTTTGCCACGCCGCAGGAACTTGTGGATTACGTCA
The DNA here is from genome assembly GCA_020426345.1 of Planctomycetaceae bacterium. Classification (GTDB taxonomy): domain Bacteria; phylum Planctomycetota; class Planctomycetia; order Planctomycetales; family Planctomycetaceae; genus F1-80-MAGs062. The sequence continues at coordinate 5,275 of JAGQQE010000395.1, read as the reverse complement.
GCGAAATTAACGGCGAAGATTCGGAGGCCCCATCGAAGACTATGGAACAGCTTTTCGAGATTACGACGGACGACGAGATCGACCGCTTTGCCGGCCTGATGCTGCGAACCACAAGTATGATGCAGATGGCCGCTGGCCTGGGAGCTGCGTTTGGCAATGCGGAGGGAGCAGAGGGAGCCACAGAGCAGCAACAGGTGGCCGCTTTTCTTCAGGCAGTTGGCCGAATGAATCTGATCGTTGATAAATACCGTCACGGCAAACCGTCGCCGGAAGCTTTGGCGGCTTATCAGGAAATGGCGGGTGGGTTGAATCTGTCGATGCTGTTTCAGGGAGCCCGGCCATCGCCCACACAAAGTGTCGAGGAGTATTCCAGGAAACTGCGTCTGGCCGCGGGTGTACTCAGTGATCCAAAGTCATTCGCAACGGAACTGACCATGGAACTTCAGAACCTGCAGACAATTCAGACGACCGACGAAACAAAAGTGACCAATGCAGAACAGAAATCGAAGCCTTCCTGGCAGGTCACCGTTAACGGCGATACAGCCATTGCAACCAATCGTTCAGTCGATCGGGACTCATCGAACGGTGTGACAGTCACATCAGCTCCCACACAGATGGAACTGATCAAAGTCGGCGACACCTGGAAAATTTCCAGTCTGATTCCGGATAACGTGATCATCGAAATGCAGCAGGGCCCTACCGTCACCAGTTCGTCCGAAAGCAGCGAAACATCTTCGCCGTCGATGGCTCCGGCAGCATCCTACAGTGGTACCAACGCCGCCGTTGCGAGCACCAACCTGGTTCCGTTCACGCAACTCAACAGTTCCAACACCACGATAACACCAGTCTATACCGAAGAGCAAACGTCGGTCGCCATGGGAACGAGCGCCACGAATGGAAAGTACATCAACCGTCGCCTGAAGCAGGGTGAACAGATTACTGCCGACATGCTGATTGAAAAACCGTCCCCGGAACAGATCCGGGAATTCTGGCTGAACGAAGCGATCGCGGGGCGTGACGTTGTCGAATCAATGCGGCCACTTCAATCCAGGTATCATCCCACGTTTTTGTACGCCATGGAGTTTCCTTTCAGCGCGTCATACGCCAGGAGATTCAACGCGAAACTTCCCGACTGGATCGACGACTATCTGCAGGCTGCTACAAATTGGTTGCAACAACGTGCGCCAGTGGATTGGTCTCAGGAAGAGCTGAACATCCTGCAGTCGATGGGAGAACTGATCCACTACCAAACCGTCAACGAAGGACACGACCTTTCGACGATAAAAGAACTATTGACGACATTTGTTTCATCCGACTTCAGTGCAATCTCCGGCGACTTGACCAACAGCCGCGAGAACAGCAAAGCCGCGCATTCGTCGTGGCTGCTGGGTGAGCTTGCACGGCTGGATGGAAAACTACCAGACAAGGTTCTGGCGTCTGAGCCACTTGACGAAACGGCGGTCAGGAAACTACAGCTTCTGAAAACAATGGCAGAAAATTCTGCTGACGACACATGGATCAGCCAGGAACGACGGCGTCTGTTTGGGTTGGCCGAAGAAGCCCCGGTTCAGGCGTTGAAGCTGGTGCTCACATCAAAGCCCATCTCCCATCAGGGACTGCTGGAAAGCTGGATCTTTGCGATTTCGTCGGAAGAAACATACGGCGCGTGGCGAAGCGCCGGAGACGAACATTTTACACCGCCACTGGATCCGGTCGTTGCCATTGCAGTTGCTGAATTGCTGGCAGGAAAAGACGAGGTGACGGACAACAACCTGGCACTCCTGTTTCAGCAGCAGCATCCCGGTTATATGTTTGCCAGACATGTGGATGACCTGCTCAGCAGCGAACTGGCCTATCGAGATTCCGTACTACAGCTGCTGGTTGGAATTTACACAAAAACGAAGAGTCCACTACTGAAGACAAGTATCGGAAAAATGGCCCCATCCGTTCCCGTACGAGCGGGCGAGGGATCAGCGACGTCCGCGACCAGCACTTCAGCACCGGACGCGGACATGCAGGCCGAATTCCTGTTATATTTTCATGCGGCATATTGCGCACCCTGTCAGCAGATGACACCTTTGATTCAGCGGCTCGCCGATTCAAAGACAATTGCCGTTCACATGCTGGACGTATCGAAGAATCCAAAGCCCGCCAGACAATTGAACGTCGGTAGAATTCCAACCTTCGTCGTTATGCGCAAGGGACAGGTCATCGGACGGAAATCCGGAGTTATGTCTGAAGACGAGCTGAACACTTTCGTAAAGTCTCCTGCCATCCAGTCCGACACGGAACAAACGAACCAGAACACGATACAAATCAAACCGGTGGACAATGAAACGGCCAGTCTGAACATGCTCGGTGCAGAGCAAAGTAAAAACTCGCTCGAAACCTGGCTGAAGGACATTCGCTCTATTGGTTCAGACACCGCGGCAAAACGTGGTGCGGCGCTGGCGGAAGTTGAAGCGGCATTGCTTGCCGACGATGTTGCTCAGAACATCACAGCTGCTCAGGCCCTGGCTCAGACCGGTGACGTGAAGTTCGAAAAGGCAAAGTATCGCGAACGACTTCTGGAATTGTGTCAGTCATCGAACCCGGATCTGGTAACGTTGGCGCTGTACGCTTTGTACAACACGGATCGCAGGCCCGAAGATCTGGCTCTGGCTCAGGATGTCCTTTCAAAGCCGGAAGCTGCCCGCCCTGGACACTCGATTTCTCATCTACTGATGATGTTTGGCGATGGAACAATCAGTGGCAAATCCGAAGACATTGTGCTGGATCTGTTGAAGTCTTCAGATCGCAGCATTCGACGGGAAGCTCTGCGAGGACTCTGGGGAGCAAAGACCAGTGATCAACTGATGACTCAGGTGATCGAACTGGTGGACACTCCGGAATCTCATCATGACGCCATCTACTTTGCTCTGGCGACGAGCCCGGACAAAAACGAACCTGTCGTCGACAAGCTCATCGAAGTACTCAGCGATCCCGACTGGAACAACTGGGATCGAGCACTCTGGGGACTGGGTTACGGAGTTCGTGAAGCTCAACAGCAGAAGGTGGCCGAGGCCATGCTGCAGATGTACGAAAACCGCAGCGACCCGAAGACTCGCGAAAAGTGTGCGCGGCTTATTGAACAGTACGGCACAGAAGAACAAAAGAACGAATTGCAGGCGGTCACGAAGTAGCCTCAGTCCCCGGACAAACTTCCGGCAATGCGAGTCTCCATAAGTCATGGTTCTCGATTGAGGGACGGGGCCTCTGCAAGATCGTTCCGACATCAACGTGCCGTCAATTTGTGGCCGGGCCAGTGGCTTGATTCTGAAACCTTTGCGGCAAATTCAAACTCTGGTTCCATCGCATCAACGTGGATACCGCATTGCGTTAATGCCAGCGCGACAAGTTCTTCCGTTGTGATTGTTCTGTCCAGATTCAGTATGGCGGTATCTGATGTGGAATCATTGTCTCGTTTCACAAGAGACAACATCTTCACGGGCTCGAACAAACAAGCCAGCAAACATACGTTGGAATTCGATGATGTTGATTGCAGTTTGATCGCGATCGCCTCGTTGTTCATCCGCAACATTCGGATGGCGGAACAAACATCCCAGATGCGCATGGTGTCGACGGTCGTACCAATCAGTTGAAATCGACGTTTGATCTGAATCTGCTTGCGATCGTCACCTTTCCACTGATTTGGGCCGTACCCCCGCGTCCAGACGAAGGCGACGGCATGATCTGGTGTGACCTGCTGAATCAAAGCATCGATGGAATTCCCGGTGTTTCCAGCCGTTTTCGCATCGGCCTGAAAATAACTCTGCCAATCGTTCCAAAGCTTCGTATCACCGGGGATGACAGTAATGGATTGACACGTTCCCAGCTTCGTCGTCGGATTCTGCAGAACGTCGATGGCGATGGGGACGAGTGGCTGTGATTCCGTTTCGTATCGCGTGACAGTTACCTTGCCCGGCGGAACCGCTTTAAGGGGCAAGCCGGATTTGTCGACAGCATATTTGTGTTCATGCGAGTCTGGCCACGACTGCAAGCATTGGAGGGCGATCTCGTGGATGCGTTTATTTGCTGTTTCCGGCTGAAACTGGTTCACGGAGCGATCAGAGATTTCTCCCCCGGGACTCTGAGCCGTCGGAACGAATATCTCGTCAATTCGCGTGTTCTTTTGATTTGAGGGAAGCGAACTAAATACCTTCAGTTGCGGAGGTTCGAAGAAGTTCACGGCCAGCGTATCAATCATGTCATCGTTATGGCGCAGAAAGCGGTTCATCCAGCGAAATGCATGAATATGAAGTTCCTGTGTATCTTTGTGAGGGCCTTCGGTGATCTGCAGACCAAAATGATCTGGTTTCTGATACAGGTCATAAATGTGACGAACCTGACGATGGATTTCGATGACGCCTTCGAGCGGAAAGATCGAATCCTTATCGGTGTTGGACAGCAGCAGTGGCCGCGGTGCAACCAGCGCTGCGACGGTGGCATAGTCCCAGCGATGGGTGTTGACCATGTACATGCAGTCGCAATGACCTTCGACACATCCGTTGACAACATGATCTCTTAACGTCGTTGTGCCCGCAACAGGGACAGAACACTGAATACGTTCGTCCAGAGCCGAGATCCACCAGCTATACGCTCCTCCGCCGGATCTGCCTGTGACACCAATTCGGCTTCCATCGACTTCGGAGCGACTCTGGAGGTAATCCAGTGACCGAATGCAGTTCCACGCTTCCACGCCTGCAGGCGTGTAACCTCGGGAATTCCACCACCAGCGGTTGTAGCGGTACGTGCCGTGGTGAATACCCTCGATTTCTCCCAGCTGCAGTGTATCGATAATCAGGCAGACATATCCATTGCGAGCAAACCAGCTGCCGTGTCTCTGATACGCAGTCTTGCTGCCGTAGCTGACATCCTTCACTTTGTTATTTCCGTGACCACAAACGTAAAGAATCGCGGGTAAGGGTCCGTCGGCATGCCTGGGAAGATACAGATTGCCGGTCACATAGAGTCCGGGCATCGATTGAAAATGCACGCGTTCGACTCGAAATTCATCAGAATCACTGACACCTGTCGTCACCGCATTCAGTTCAGTTCGTTCGGGGAGCGGTGAAAGACCCAGCATTTCAAACAGCTGCTGCCGAAGCTTTGGTTTTGCAGCTGTCCACTCATCCAGAGTTTCATAATTGAACAGGGATTTGGTCTCTTCAATTTCTTTAACCTGGTTCTCGAACCAGCGTGCGAGCTGTGGATTTTCTGTCAGCAACCGATCTGC
>JAGQQE010000394.1 GCA_020426345.1 Planctomycetaceae bacterium | reverse complement strand
ACGGCTTTACCCTTCAGTGTCACCATGATCCAGTCGGCGGCCTGTTCACCGTTTCCGGCCAGAAGATCGCTGACAATGGTTTCACGATTCTGCCGGAAGAATTCGATCACAGCTTTTTGATCTTCATCCGGCAACTCATTCAGGAACATCCGGCGTTCATCTCTCCCTGACTTCAGCGGTGGCTTTTCTCCAACGAAGAGTTTCAATGCTTCATGGACATTCCGGGGCATGTTCCACATTTCTGCGTATGTCTTCAGCCAGCGTTTGTCGATTTGATTGAACCCGTTCCTGTTACTGACGAGCTTGACGGAGATGCGCTCAAACGACGTTCCTGTCTTCGTCGTGATACGAACTTCAACATCCGCCTTTTGTCCGTGGGGCTTTGTTGCCTGCACTCCGAGAATGTCGTCTCGTCCGTATCCCATTGCGCGAAGCCACTCCTGAGCTTCTGAATGATTCTTCCAGTCATTGAACGCATCCCGGATTTCATCTTCGTTCCGGAACCCTGCCCTGGCTGTGGCTGATCCCAGAGCAATCTCCTCTTCTCTCAATCGTTCCTGCCCGCCGGTTGCCGCATGAGTTTCATGTTCTGCCCGGCATGCTGGATTCGGCAGGATGCTGAGGGAGCAGACGCTGAACAGGAAGAGTTTGACACACATTTGCATAGGTGCCTCGCAGTGCGATGACAGTCTTGTGGGGATGATGTCAGCAATATTCCGAAGCGAAGGTGGTACGTGTTCGTGGGCGAACTCTTCTTGAGTTCACTCGTATTCGGAGCAGCGGAAATAAATGCCGCGACTAGATCATGGTCGGTCAGAATCCTTCACTGAGGAGTGACGCCGTCATTGTGCCGGGATTTTGTTGCCGGTCAATCAGTTCGCGTACAGGAGTGTTCTCATGCAGTCAGAGAACGCAGATCAACCAGCCGTGAAAATTCAGTCATTTGATGGATTACGCATGCATTCAAATGAAACCAGCGTTTTGCAGAATCCAGAATGACGCTGTCCGTTGAGATTACAATTCCATCCACCCGAGAGAGTTCATCGTCGGGATTCGGGTGCAGTTCTGTGTGCCAGTTCCAGGAGTTGCGCACAGCCTGTTCGTCCAGTATTTGTTTCAGGCGTCCGCTGTTGGAAACGGGTTTGTCGAGCAACCAGGTTGCTTGTTCCACTTTCAGATCTGACAAGACGCGGCCTGTCAGGTTTACGGCCTCCAGCGTCTCCTGAACTCGTTTGTAAGTTCCATGAACACTGGCAAGATCCCGGTAGCAGCCATCCTGACCGACGAACACATACGCATCGCTCAACGCGCTTTCGATTGTGATCAGCAAATTGAATCCATCGATGAATACCTGCTGGCCCTGAAGGTCGTGATTATCAACCTGATTCGTCTGTCGATTCGTCCGCTGACTGTCGGAACAGGCAGATCGCATGAGCAACATTCGCTGGCGTTCAGAAAGCTGGAACTTGTCGCCGACCAGTTTTAGCGACGAAGCAGTGGCGTAGTGGCGACTCAGCAACCAGCAGTATTCGGAAAGAGCTTCCCGCAGCTTCGGAATCTGCTGATCAGAAAAAAACGATGCATCTTCCGGATGCGTGCCGCGATGTCGTCGCTCATGAGCCATGGAATCAGTTTTCCTGTCCGGATTGGGGGATCTGCGAAATCATTCGACTTCAGGATCGCTACCTCGAAGTTCGGTAAGCACTGCGAATAAGGCGTATCAACGCATCAGTTTCCGATTCCGGACAGGGTTGGAAAGGGGCAATGTCCTGAATTGGACAATGGATTGTCGAATGATGTTGTGGCATGCTTCACCACGGGTGTGGTTGATAGTCTTTGAGAAAACAGCCGCAGTACGGCTCGTCCGGTTCGCTGTATCCCTGAACAATCGGAGCATAAATTCTGGCGGCCCCGTCGATGACGTCGAGCGGCGGGTAAAAGCCATGCTTGTCCCGCACTTGGTCTGCGAGAGGCGTTGGCTTTTCATCGGTGATCCATCCTGTGTCGACACTGTTCATGTAGATAGAAGACTCTGCAAAGTCTGCAGCTGAAGTCCGTGTCAGCATATTCAAGGCGGCTTTCGCCATGTTGGTATGAGGGTGAAAGACAGTCTTGTTCAGCCGACCGAACTGGCCCTCCATGGCCGAGACATTGACAATAAATCGTCGCTGGCTGGGCGAGCGACGAAGCAGAGGTTTGAGTCGTCCGGTCAGAATAAACGGTGCGGCTGCATTGACCAGGTAAACCTCCAGCATTTCGATGGTTGAGATGTCTTCAATCTTATTGCGCCAACTATTCATGGGACGCAGGTCGACTTGTTGTTCATGCACATCAAGCAAGCCCGTTGGGAAATATTGTTCTATGGCAGCGATGTGACCTTTATACTCGGGGTGTGATTCCAGCAGAGCGAAGGGGTTGTGATGAGAGTGGATCAGTGTTGTTGCCTCGGAATCGCAATGTGTTGACAGAAGATGTTGGTAGTAGGCCAATGGCCGTTTGACTGTCTGTGCCGCGTTGTGAATCAAAATGTCCAAATGTGACTGCGAAGAAATCATTGCATCAGCAAATGTTTCTACAGAGGTGAGATTGCGTAAGTCCAGTTGGTGAATCTCAAGGCGATTCCGCCAATCCTCGAAGTCGGGTTCCTGTTGAAATCTTCTTGCTGCGTCAACCGGGAAACGGGTTGTCGTGACAACTGCGGCATCGTCACGTAGTAACTTCAGAACAGTCTGGTAACCAATCTTTATGCGGCCACCGGTGACTAAAGCAATTCGACCATTCAGGTTCACCCGTTCATTTCGTTTCTGCCAGTTCAACTCGGCACAACCGGGGCACAATCGATGGTAGAAATGGTGAAGCTGCGTGTATGGGGTCTTGCAGATATAGCACGAATGCGGCCGGATTCGCTTCGCTGGCTCTGGAGACGGAAGACCTGAATCCGCCAGCTCCTTGAAAGGCGAATGAGGTATCAGCTGCCGCACGATGGTGGTTGATTCAATCGCCCTGCGGTCAGCTGCGGCGATTTGCCTCTGTCGTTGCTGCTTTTTTTGCTTTTTTGCGGTGCGATGTATTTTCGTGATCAGACTCTTGAAGCGGTCCTGATCGTCTACCAGTTCGGGAGCCTCGGAGATTGTCTGCAGTACATCCAGGCAGGTTAGAAATGCTTGTTCGGTGAAAGGCAATTCCGATGGAGTCGGAAGGGATTGAACCTCCGCCTCCGTTAGTTGGGACCGATCTGCTTCCACGATACCACGACTCCGCTCTGACATTCGCTGCGAGCACTTGCAGGCTGCGGGTGATTCAGCCCGGTCAGGTCTTCGCCGGGAGGGCACCCTTGCATTCCGTCAAACAGGGCATATCTCTGGTACTACATTTCAGCCAAACAGTATATAGACATGGCAACGCAAAGACCTGAAAATGCATCGAAGAAGATTCGAACTTCTATCTCGCGACAAGCAGTCGCGCGCCCTTCCAGTTGGACCATCGATGCATCGGATAGTGTGATAGTGTAGCGAACCCGTTGTGGGGAACTATTCAGCGACACGGATGCTGACGAATTGGTTCGCTGTCAGGCTTTCGCAGTTCCTGCCAGATGGTATTTCTCGCGTACAGCAAGTGATGAAATCACCTGACGATCGCTCTGAGTTCTCTTCCAATCCGTTGTGGCGACAATTTGCAGGTTGTGTTCAGGAGAACTTTGATCAATTCTCCCTCGCATTACGGAGCTGAAACGGCCGTGTCATCGCTGTTCAGCGCGAGACAGATCAATCGATCCCCCTGACGCAGCAAGAGAGAATCTCTGACAACCACGGCGGCATAAAGTACCGGGGCTTTGCTGCCCGGAGGCCCGCTATTTGTTGGTGAGCCAGCGGCAGGGACAGGATCCTTCTTGTCTTTCGCAGCGACGGGAATGGGGTCCAGCGTCGTCACAGTGAGGTCTGATTTCAGGCCGTTGACGACGTCGATCTTTCCATCACGAGCCGGAACCAACACGCTACCGTTGCAAAGTCCGATTGCGGTTGCCCATGAACTTCCGGACAAACGTTTCGCAAACAATTCATCTCCGGCAGCGGCTTCCAGTCCGTAAAGCACGCCTTCGCGATTCACAAACAAGGCGACTCCTTCATGTACAATCGGCGATGCAAAACTGCTGGTCGCTCTCCTGGCTCGCCAGACATAATCGGCTTTCCAAATACCATCAGCGGTGCGCGAAATCTGCACCATTCCATTTGATTCCGCAGCTCGACCGCTACCGCTTTCACCTCGCCCCACCGTCGCGCCAATCAGGAATTTTCCGTCACCCAGTGGCATGGGAGTTGGCGTGGAATTTCCGGTCAGTTCTTCCAGCTTCCACAGTTGGCTGCCGTCAGTCGGATCAAGACCCATCAGGGAACCACTGGCACTCAAGACCAAATGTTGACCGCCGTCAACCGGGACCAGACGCGGACTTGCCCAGCTTGTGGCACCGACTCCGGGGACTTTCCACCTGGTCTCACCGCTGGATTTTTTCAGGCAGACGACATACGGCTCTTCAGAACGTTCCATCCAGATAAAGACGTGGTCGGCTGATTGTTCCACCGATGCTGCTAATCCATGGCGAGCGACAATGGCGCCATAGTCGACCACCAGATTGCGTTCCCATCGGATCTTGCCATCGTGAGTTAACGCGACCAGATTACCACCTTCGAACAGACAGATGACTCCTGCGTCATCGGCCGCCGGACTTGGGGCTGCTCTGCTGACGTATTCGTTGTTTTCGTGAGGCGTAGCGTTGGAAATCGCATGCCGCCAGAGTTGCTTTCCATCTGTTAACGAATAGGCAGCGACATGGCAGGTGTCTTTGTTGCCGCCTTCAATGCTGGTCACGTAAATGTGGCTGTGCCAGACGACTGGAGTCGACTGGCCATAACCAGCGAGTTCCACAGTCCAGCGTGGTTTTGTGCCGGCCGTCGGAGCCGTTGTGTCCAGCGAAACCTGCCCGCCGTTTTGGAACGAAGCCCACGAATCGTGCGCCAAGGCGGGCCTTGCGAACACCTCGAGCGAAAGCAAAACGCCGAGTCCCAGTGTGATGAGTCTTTTCATAACAGGTTTTCGTTGAAAGATACTGCACGTCACGAAAGTAAAACGAGATCGATTAACCTGACGCCGCAGGTGAGGCCTGTCCAGCCTGACTTATTCTGCCCGCGGCCTGAATTGAGTCGGAGTAAACAGAATCACTCATTTGGCACCGAGTAAAGTATAAACTGCGCCTACGGCATCAGGTTAAACATCAAAAACGGACCAGCACCCTGTTGAAAAATGGGACCGGCTCGACAGGAGACCTCAAAACGCGACGGTTTTCAGCCGTCCTGCG
>JAGQQE010000393.1 GCA_020426345.1 Planctomycetaceae bacterium | reverse complement strand
GTCGTCTGGGGCACAACGCCCCATCTGGAAGGGCGTTCGCTGTCCGTGGCTCGCGATGTCGGCGTTCCCGCCATTTACACGGAATTCGGCGGATCAGCCACGTGTTCCATCCAGGGGATCCAGGCCTGTATCGACGGTTGCCTGAATGTCATGGTCGAACTGAACATGATCGATCGTTCTCAACCGGAGCGGCAGGTCACATGGACGGTTGAAGATTCCGCACCGCAGTCCGGCCACTTACAAATCTGCCATCCATCGCCGATCACGGGATTCTTTCAGCCGGTTGTTCAACTCGGGCAGTCGATCAACCGCGGGCAACCCATCGGCCACGTCTGGCCCATCGAAGCACCGTCCGAAGTCGCTCACGAAATTCCGTCCGAACACACCGGCATCGTCCTCATGCTGCGAACCTTCCCAAGAGTCCGGCAGTGCCAATCCGTCGGAGTCGTGCTGCCGTGTGAATCTCTCGATAACCTGAATCGAACGGATCGTCAGTCACCGGAATCCGGTTCAGCCTAACCGGACAGCGCTCGATTGGAGTGCGGCGACTTGTCGCCGCTTTGGATTTTTCTGACAGATCATCGCCGAAACACGCCTTCGATTTTCCGGACGCATTCACGACGCCTCAGGAGGCACCGATTTTTCCTCGAATCAGGCGATTGGCAGGAGCGAAGTCCCCCATGCCTAGCGCGGAATTGGTTCGAATTCTGAGCGATTCAGAATCGCTGACCAATTCTCTGACCAGTCAATTCTTAGCTGCCGTTCGCGGAAATTCGACATGTTGGATCAAATCCAAAGCGGCGACAAGTCCCCGCACTCCAAAAGACAACGGGGCGCTGTCCAGTTGATCGAGCATCAATAAGCGCAAGCCTACAATGGACCTTTGAACGATCTTTTCGCCAGAATACCCGAGTAAGCAGCATCGTTGTCGCGTTGTGGCGATTTCATTTTCCGAACAAATGATGGTCTCCACGATGGTCGCTCACAAAAACAGACTCTCATCGTCGTCGTCTCCGAACGAGACCGCATAGCCTCGTTCAATACTACACTCTTCGATGATTTTTCGAATTGAATCGAGGAGATGCTGAGAATGATCCCCATCTCCTCGGGCGACGATTCGGCCCGAGCGGTCGTTGTCCATAATCTGTTCAACGACTGGAAGACAATAAGGGGAGAAGACAACAACAGGAATTGCTACCTATCTCAAAAAGTACACCAGCAGCTTTTCCCTCCCCCGCGATGCCGCCGGTCTACCCATCTCAAAAGACGAGTCGCACTCCGGTTCCCGTACCCCAAACATTTCCCACCGGCACCGTGATCGGCAGCGATCGTCTCGAACTCAGCCTGATGTATTCCGACGTCGCCAAGCCCACCCGGAAAGCTCGTCCGCTGGGGGTTCGAGGTTGCGAGATCTACGTCGCCGTCGCCGAAACTGCTCCGACGAATCCGGAAGACTACCGCTTCGTCGCCTTCAGCACCCGGACGCCGGAATTGATCAAGTTCAAAAGCGACGACGGAGGCAAAACCGCCAACATCCTGATCAGGTGGGTCAATACCAAAGGCGAACCGGGACCATGGTCACAACCCATCATGGCCACGATTCCTGCTGTGTAAGCCGGGAGCCCCCGCGGGCGATGGCGGGGCGTGTCGTCACCGCCGATCCGCTCCCGTTGGTCGCTGTGATGAAGCGGCAAACGTAGGCCGGGCCGAGCAATGCGATCTCCGACAGTCTGCCGGGCTGTCGGGCTGTCGGGGTTCGTCGATTACTCGTCGTTTGCTTTTTCTAACTCGCCAAGAATTGCCGCGAGAAGCACGAGCTGCGCTTTTTCGGCGTCGCTAATCGAGTCGACGTCCTTTAAATCCTTCAGCCGTTTGATCATTCGTTCGTGGACGCGCTCCGAAACAAGTCCGCGTACAACGTCATTAAATGTCAGGTAGTCCAAGGTCTCCATCTCCTCTTCAACATTCTTCGATGCGACCAGACTTTAGTCATCATTCATTGAAGATACGCATCTCATCCAATTGCTCAATCACCAATGCATCTTTGTCTACTTGGCCTCATGTTGTCCCACGGTTTTGGTTGTGACTTCAGTTCGGTGAAGAGTTGCTGCAGGCCTTCAGTTATCGTGACCCATGCGGAATCCTGTGGCCGCCACGCTGTTATGGGCCTTGCATCGGTCGGAAGGGCTAACAACTCCGAGGGAAACTCCTGTGTCCAGACACACGGACGCGCGACGATACCCACGACAGCTGCATGGCCGTCCCCGGCTCGTTCCAGTGCAAGTCTCAATTCTACGCTGGTGCAATAGTCTGACGCTAAAAAGTCCTCGCTGAGAACAAACAGGAAAACGTCCGATGTTCGGCACTGTTCTGCGATTGCGTTGTCAAGATTGCTCCCCGGAATGAGTTCCCGATCATACCAAAGGTCAATCTCCTCTTTACGCTGCAACGGCGTCAGGATCTTCTTCAGCCGATTGACAACAGCCTCGTCGGCGTGGCAATACGACACGAACACCTTCAACGGGCCAGACACGCTCCGCTCTCCTTTCCAACTCTCCGCCGAGATCCATTCCAGCAGGCGGATAGATTGTGAAGTGATGTCATCAATTTCTGACGCCCATTTAAAAGGGTAGCCGCCTTCTGTAGCCCAGTCATGGTTGACTAGTTCTGTGCCGAACTGCATTAGGCTCGTTCGGGGGTAAGTGCCGTCGCCATTGAGTACCAAGGAAGAATATCCATCGCTGCTGTAGACGTTCCGGGTTAGCGGCTTCACGCCCGTGCGAGGTTGCCAGGCGAACTCGAAAATCGCGTCTATCCACCGTGACTCTGCGCCATCAGGAATCACGAGGGATCTCCTGCGTCCTCTCCATATACACGAGATTGCCTCAGAAGGCAGAAGGGGAACCAAGTGACCACACTCACGACACAGTTCAGTCAGCCGAGCCGTAAGCAACTCACGATTGTCATTTACGAAGCGCGCGGGTTCGTACACGATGTAGTGGCGAGAAAGTCCGAGTTTCCACGCAATCGGGTCACCACTCAAGTAACGCATCGCCTTCCCGTTGGCATCCATGATTGGAAACAAGCCGAAAAGTGGGCCCCCCTCACGGTCGAATAGCTGACTCGGCTCGATAGTTACGCCACCAAAGCTGGAAATCATATGGTGTTGCTTTAACGTGCTCGGCGACCCGTTGGACCCGAATCCGGGGATGCGCGTTTGTTCGACAACAACGCCGACCGGCCTCCCCAGTTCACGGAACCTCCGGAACTCCGCCAACAAACGTGCGCATTGATCCTTCCAGAGCGCTGCCGGACGGTGCTCCTTCAGGTCCAAGTAGGTCCCCATCATCGACCGACGATGGATGTACTCAGTGTCCGGCGCGACGTTTGTTCCGTCTGCCAGCTGTGTCATTAGAATTGCGGGGGACTCAGTTAAAAACATCGACTCTCGCTTTGCCACTTGCGGTGGTGGGGGGAGTCGATTTTCCATTACTTTATCTCCAGATCTAATAACGTTATCGCTTCGCTCAAAACCGCGGCAGGAACTTCATTCTCAACTCACGTCCTCAATTTCAGCCGTTGGTCCATTCTTGGACACGGATTTAATACCTTTATTCATTGCAGCTTTGCTGGAGTAGCCCTCGCTGGTGCCGATGATCCGGTGGTTTTCGGCTTTCAGGACGAAGTAGTCTTCGCCTTTATCGTTTTCGCGAGCTTCAGATTGCTCAGCATCGGCCGCGCTGTTCTGAACGGACGCGATGCCCTTCTTCGCCGTCGCCTTCGAGGCGTACATCTGGCTTGTGAGAACGACCTCGCCGTTCGCAGCGAGGAGGTTGAAATAGAACTTGTCGTTTTTCGCCTTCTTGATCTGGAATGCGGCGGGCATCGTGTTTCTTCCGTCACGCGGCATGAACTCGTAAAGTTTGCTGGAGTGTAGTTGCATTCGCCACGCGTAAGAAGTGTGCCCGATCGTTTGCCGGAAGTCATCGCTGGACAGCATCGCCGACGATAATGAGAATCGCAAGCAGCGGAGTTCTCGTGAGATCCTCGAAAACTCATTCAGGTGGCCTGATGCTTCATGGCGACCCTCTTGCGTTACCGGGGAAATCTTCTGACAGACCAACACCGAGTTGTTAAGCTGTTGGCATCAAAAGCTCCTGTCTGTTCTTCGGAGAGTGACGATGAAAGCAAGTGCAATAAGGGAGAAAAGGCAGCCGGGGACACACCACTTTTAAGCGGCACAGCTCTCATGGATAACAGTAGGTGAGGCGGTCGCGATTCAATTGCTGAACAATGAGGAGATTCGTGAAAAGAAACCCCTTTTTGCAGGTGACACCGGATTGTCGCCTTGTCTCCATCCGTAGCACACAGAGAAGGCGCTACAGTGGCGATGATGGCCAGCACAAAGTTGATGAACCCAAATGGCGCCGGGCGGGAATGCAAACGGGGCGGCGGCCAACAAGATGCTGCGTCCCCCGGTGGATCGCCCTGTAAAAGGGCGTACAAATATTTCGTGCCAGCGCTCAGGGCGGAGTCCTTACGAATAGGCTACTTAGCGGAGTATTTTCCGAGACGATGTGTCCGGCAAAATTCGCTCAGTCGAGGCCCGAGACCGGTCCTGATTTCGGCGGCTGCCTTTGGAGCGTCCAGTTTTTCTCTGGTCGGTCCCGCAAATCGAGGATCGTGCATGACGACGTGAATGGCCGCCACGGCCGGTCGCCAGCCAGCGTCCTGCAGAGCATTCATGAAACCATTGACGTGACTGCCGCTGGTTGTTTCCACACCGTTCACCCACGTCTTCCAGACCGTTTCCTCCGCCTGGCCGACCGCAGCGGCATTGACGCTGATGTCGCCAATTCTCTCTGCTGTACAAAAGACCGGTCGATCGATCAGGCCATACAAGCGGCAGGGCGGCTCCTGAATGGCCACGTAGTCGGCAAGGCCGTGTTTTGATCGGAAGACTTCGTCGTTGAATTCAACTCGCAGTCCGGGATGCAGGTGAGCAATCTCAAACAGGTGTTCACGCATCCGCAATTCGTCGAAGGATGTTTCGCCGAAGATCTCGGAATCCGGACACATCACGATCCTTGTCCCGCGACCGTCTCCTGTTTGAGTCACGTGAGCTGCACCTGCAGGGACGCCCCGCTGAAAGTCCTGACACCACAACTGGCCGTTTCGCCAGGCCTCGCAGTGAAGAGTGCTGCTCAGGACGTTGACGGCGACAAGGCCGATTCCGTGAAGTCCACCACAATGCACATGAGGTGCGTGTCCGTCCGCCGAAGCCGTCACATGCAAACGCTGCAGGTAGGAAGACGCCAGATTTCCGCTATTGACCTCAGCAACATCGAACGGCA
>JAGQQE010000392.1 GCA_020426345.1 Planctomycetaceae bacterium | reverse complement strand
CTGGGTTCGTGACGCAATCTTTTATCAGGTATTTCCAGATCGCTTTGCGCGTGCCGGCCGGTTTAACAAGGAGGTTAAGTTTGAAGAGTGGGAAAGCGCGCCTACTGTTGCCGGATTCAAGGGCGGGGATCTCTACGGGCTGGCTGATCGGCTGCCATATCTGGAAGATCTGGGAATCACGGCCATCTATCTGAATCCTGTCTTCAGCTCTGCATCCAATCACCGTTATCACACGTACGATTATTTTCAGGTTGATCCTCTTCTGGGCGGTAATCATGCGCTGGAGAATCTTCTGCAGGAAGCGCATCAGCGAGGGATGAAGATTGTTCTGGATGGCGTCTTCAACCATTCAGGTCGAGGTCTTTGGCAGTTTCATCATGTGATGGAAACCGGAGGTGCATCACCATATCGAGACTGGTTCCTGTTTGATCCGGAACGACTGAACGGCAACCGTCCATTTTTGCCCTACCCGGATGACGCTACTGCTCGCGCGTTAAAGGACGGAGCAGGAAGCTTTGATGCAGTCGGCTATTCCGCATGGTGGAATTTACCGGCACTGCCAAAGTTCAACATTAAGTGTCCGGCGGTCCGGGAGTTTCTGCTCAGCGTTGGTGAACACTGGGTGCGTTTCGGAATCGATGGATGGCGACTGGATGTCCCCAATGAAATTGATGACGACGATTTCTGGCGTGAATTTCGGCATCGTGTTCGGCAAATTAATCCCCGAACATACATCGTGGGTGAAGTTTGGGGTGAGGCCAAACGCTGGTTAAAGGGCGACATGTGGGACGCGGTGATGAATTACCAGGTCACTGCTGCATGTCTTGGCTTCTTCGGTCGGGAGACACTGGAAACGGAGGAAGTTCGCAAGCTCTACAGTTTCAAACATGTGGGCCCTGTCTCTGCTCAGGAATTTGATGCGGAAATTCGTCGCGTCAGCGAGCTGTATTCAGACGAAATTAACCAGTGTCAGCTGAACTTGCTCGACAGCCATGACATGCCCCGATTTCTTACTTGTGTAGGTGATGACGTGTCTGCACTTAAGCTGGCGTGGCTGATGCTATGCACTCTTCCCGGAGCGCCGTGCGTCTATTATGGCGACGAAATTGGTTTGCAAGGCGGCCATGATCCGGATTGTCGTCGAGCGTTTCCGTGGGATTCTTCTCACTGGAATCACGACCTCCTGAATTGGTACCGGCAGTGTATCGCCCTTCGAAAACGGCACCCCGCACTGCGGCACGGCGAACGACGGACGTTGCTGGCGAGTGACGAAATACTGGCCTATGCACATCAAGCCGTTGGTGACTGTGTGGTTGTCGTTTTTAATTGCAGTGACCAGCCACAAAGGGTCCGGATTCAGGACCATGAACTCGTGTGCCACGCCGAACACTGGATTCAGTGGCTGAGTAATTGCGAAGTGGATCGCGATGCGGAAGGAGACAGTTTGCACGTCTCAGTGCCTGCAAGATCGGCCTGCGTACTGTCGGTTGGCAGTGCGATTGCTTAGCAATCGGCATCTTACAGACCGTTTTTTCGCAGGAACAAGGAAAGAGGTAGGGAAGTCCCTAATACTTCTGCGGTTATGTACATCAGTCGGTTCCCTACAGGTGATGTCTGGTTATTCTACCTTTGCATTCCGTTCGAATGCCCATGCGCATCAGGAGGAGAAAGGGTGGCTTCAATGACAGGGATCTGGGAACTCGCCAATTTGATTTCCGGATCGTTGGCGTTTGTCATCAGCGCTTGCATCTCCGGGCAAACTGAACCACTCACTGATACAGGTTTAACTTCTCCACAGGACCTGGTCCCCGCGCTGGTGGAGAATGCCATTGGCTCGGCTTCGTCTGCAAATCCGTCTGCAGAATCTGAGGCTGAGAACCAGTTGTTGAATTCAGATTCTGAAACGCTGGACACCAATGGCGTAGCGACATCTGTATCTCGAATTCACAGTGCGATTCGACAGTCGCAGAAGAGCCTGAAAGCAGACATTCGTGCTCGCCTGATTGTCGCTCATCCGGATTGGAATCGATTTCGGGTTCAGCAGGGCGATGTGGGTATCTGGTGTGATGGATCGGCCCCTGGTGTCCGTCAGTTGTTGCGAGGTGCAAGAATTGGTGACGAGCTTCGGATTATTGGTCGGGTGACGGATCCACAGCCATACGTTCTTCAGTTTGTCGCTGATGAGGTGAGCATTGAAGCACGTGGAAATGTTGACGACATCAAAACTGTGGCTGCGTTTGTGGGCAGCGAAGCTTCCCGGTGGGGATTTGTTACCTATTCCGGCGTCGTCTCGGCTGTCTACAGCAATTCCGGCGCGACCCGAATTCTGGCAACGTCGAGTGACGAGATCATTAGTATTCTTGTCTTCCGGGATGCAGTGATTCCGGAATTGCATCAGATGCTTGGCCGGGAAATCACTGTCAAAGCGTTCTTTGAAGGGCAACCCAAAACATCGAGTGCCGAAATGGGGCATTTCCGGCTCCTGGTGATGGATCCGTCGCAGATTCAGAAGGGGCGGATTGTTCAAACACCGCAGGTGCACGTCATTAAGCGGTGCCCCATTGATTTCAAGGGCCCTGACTACATCATCGCCGACGGCGCAAAACTACGGTTCCCGCTGGCCCGACAGTTTACTGAAATGCATCAGGCAGAACTGCATGTGACCGACTGGAATGCAGAGCTTCGCACCGGGACTGTTGCCATGTGTTTCGGGTCGAGCAATGTGCGCGTTTCATCGGCCACGGAACTGAGTGCTGTCGAGATCCTCAAAGGCAACTCGATGTATCGACGGGGCAGGCTGCGTGCAACAATTCAGGAGGTCTCATCAGATGGGAATATATTAATCGCTCAGGCCCTATCCGGGAGCCGGCTTTTTGAAGCAAGGTTTCAGGGTGAAGCTGCTCGTCAATCGAAATTGATCTCACCGGGAACCATCGCGCATTTAACCGGAACCGTTGACGTTCTGGATGAGGACTCTGAAGTCCCTTTTGTGCTGCATGTGACGAATCCGGCTGATATTGACGTTGAACACGTTCCATTGACGTTGTCCCGCACTGCCGTTCGATGGATCTGCATTTTCATTGGAGCCGTGATGCTGCACTTCTTCATCTGGCGGCGCAGTCTGAAACGGCAGGTCCTTCTGAAGACCAACGAATTGCAGTCACTGAATGCGCTTTTTGTTGCGGCAACCCGATCTGTGCGGGATGCCATCATTATTTTTGATGAAGAACGAAAGGTACTGATTTCTGATTCCAAAGTTCCTTCACTTCTTGGCGTTGATATCCCTACTGGAATTGGGGATGAAGAAGTCCTGCTGCAACTTCTGTCGAGTCGTCTGGAGAACGTCGCCGAGTTCAAACGACTATGGCGTGATGCGTTCAGCAATGACGAAAGTAGTATCACCTGTGAAATGAAGCTCGCTCATTCACGAAGGTGGCTGGCGATCCGAACAAACGCGGTACTATCAGAAACGGGAGATCATCTGGGCAGGATCTGGGCATTCGATGACATTACAAATCGCAAACAGCTCGAAACCGAACAGCTGCAGACACAAAAAATCAATGCCATCGGGCGTTTGGCCGGTGGCGTTGCACACGACTTCAACAACCTGCTGCATGTGATTCGTGCAAGCCTGGAACACTTGCAGCTTGCAGACAACGGGCGAGTGGGCCAGACCAGAAACTCTCTGCAAACCGTGTCTGATGCTGTTGACAGGGCGGTTGAATTAACCGGGAAGTTGTTGACTTTTAGTCGTCGGACTCCGGTGCAGACGCAAGTCATGCAGGTCAGGGAAGTAATCGACCAGGTCAGCCGTTTCATGCTGGCCACGTTGGGAGGAAATATTGAATTTGGTACCTGTGTTGAAGACGACTGTGCTGCAATTGAAGCAGATCCCGGCCAGATTGTTCAGGTTTTGATGAACCTGTGCCTGAATTCACGAGACGCGATATCAGATTCACGAGGGTTCATTCGTATTCGGGCGGCCAATGCAACACACGGAGAGATTGGGCAAGCTGTAGCAATCGTCGTTGAAGACAATGGGTCCGGCGTTCCCGAAGAGTCGCTGAGCCGTGTTTTCGATCCATTTTATACGACCAAAGATGTTGGCCGTGGAACCGGACTTGGGCTTTCGATGGTTTACGGTGTCGTCGATCAGCTCGGAGGAAGAATCTATCTCGATTCGTCACCAGGTGCCGGTACGCGGGTGACCATTTATCTGCCAACGACGGTAAAAAATCGTCTTCGATCGTTCCCTGCCACGGCACCCCCGGCCGTGAAAGCAGAAAACGGGACAAAGCGAATTCTGGTCGTCGATGACGAACCACTCGTCCGCGATTCCATGAGGATGCTGCTGAACAGGCTGGGACACACCGCTGAGTGTGCTGCAGGTGGTGAGGTCGCATTGCAAATGCTTCAGCAATCCGCGTATGACATTGTGCTGCTGGACCTGACAATGCCGGGAATGTCGGGGCACGAAACACTCCGCAGAATCCGGGAGTGTTGGCCCAGTTTGGCGGTTGTCATCTGTAGTGGCTTTTCCACAGACCTGCAGCAAATCAGCGACGATCCGTTGCTTGGGGTGACTGGCTACCTGGCAAAGCCCTACCAACTGGCAGACATCCGCAGCGTTCTCCGTGAACTCGACTCGCAGACCATCTAACGATTTCGCTTGCGCTTTGTTTGTTTGTCCAGCGAGGTCTTATGACGCAGCATGTGATGGTAGTGCTGCGCAAATCGGTGAGCTTCATCGCGAACATACTGGAGCAGTCGAAGGGCATATGAATGTCGGCTCAGCCGAAGCGGTTCCGACTGGCCCGGGATGTAGACTTCTTCTTCGCGTTTGGCCAGTGAGATGGTGGTTGGCGGTGTGATGCCAATCGCCTCAAACGTCTCCATCACAGCGTTCAGCTGTCCCTTTCCACCGTCGATCAACAGAAGATCAGGAAAGGACTCGCCTTCCTGACTGAGTCTTCGAAATCGCCGCGTGATGACTTCGCGCATGGAGGCGAAGTCATCGACGCCTTCGACAGTCCTGATCTGGTATCTCTTGTATCCATGCTTGAATGGCAGACCATCAATAAACTGAACCAGACTGGCAACAGTATCACTACCCTGCAAGTGTGCGATGTCAACGCCTTCAATTCGGCGAGGAACTTCAGATAGTTTCAGGACCTTCCGGAGGCCGGCCAGCCCTTTTTGCGGATCGATGTAAAACACTTCCGGCTGGGCGTGTTCTTCAAGATTGCCACGCAGATTCAGGCTTTGCAGGGCCGCAATTTCGTCGCGAATCCTCGCAGCTTTTTCGAACTTGAGTTCCCGGGATGCTTCCATCATTTCCGCCTGCATTTCTTTCAGCAGACGGGATTTTCC
>JAGQQE010000391.1 GCA_020426345.1 Planctomycetaceae bacterium | reverse complement strand
CACGCACAAGCCCACTCTCTACGGTGACCTGCTCTCACAAACCGACGGCGCCAGTACTCAATTCTACCACTTCGATGCAAAAGGCGACACAAGACAGCTCACAGACGAAACAGAAACCATCACAGACTCATGGACCTACGACTCCTGGGGAAACATCCTGAGCCGGACTGGCACAACGCCAACGCCGTTTCAGTTCGTTGGGAGACTTGGCTATGCGTATGATCCACTGCTCGACCTGAACTATGTCCGGGCGAGATGGTACTCACTGCTTTCAAATCGATGGGAAAAATATGAACCAACACCCGTGAAACTGCGGGACGGGCTGGGCGAATCTCTCAAAGGATGTTCCAGTGGGAGATTGCCATTCTAGCGCACATTTAAAATGGAGTCAGACTCAAATGGCCAGGTTCATCCTTCTATCGCTCGTTGTTTGGTTAACGGTCGTTGAGGCTTCCAATGCTTCCAGTGAGTCACAGCCTTCACGAACGATTGCTTCGGCACGTGAGTGTGCGTTGAATGCTCCGGGTGTCTACCGGCGCATTTTGTGCCGACGTCTTGTGAGGACGTCTACATCCATCGGTCAGATGGATGAATCCGCGACTACCGTTGATCTTGCGGCGAACCCTACTGAACGGTGGGAGTTGGTTATGGAGATTGCAGATCAATTGCGACTGGAAAACCGAATTGCTGAGGCGGAAACGTGGATACGCGATGCCTTCAGCAAGTACTCACCGAACAAGCTGGATTCCGCATTCACACTGCAACAGTGTTTTAAAAATGAAGACTACTGGTCAGCAGCAATGCAGGAGCTGCCGGCCTCACCTGCAAATTGGTCCTGGGAGATGCGAGCCACCGTTGGGGACTTCGAAGGCGTATCGCTCGCATTGGGCGGCAAGACGGTAGATGGGACAACGGAGTCATTCTACAGGATATGCATGCCATACATTCTCGATTCGAATAGCCGTGCGATTGAATCGCTGTTGTGTGCGTGTGTGGAAGCTTCAGAACACGACCGAGTGCTGGGATACCTGGCCGTTCGAACTGACAGAAGGCTTGGCAACCGATATGTCACACCACTCACTGGTCTGTTTCGATCGAGTGACTCAGCTCAGATTGTACAGAATGTCAATCGAAATCGACGGATTTCTGATGCCGATCAGGTGGACGTCGCGTTTCACTCAGCATTGGCGGCGCACGCACCAGGGAACGAAACATGGACTCTTCTTAGATACGCGGCTCTGGAACTTCAGCGCGAATGTTTCAGCAGCGCCATTCGACATTTGAAGTTTGCTACCGCCAGATTGCAGCACGAAAAGCTCATGGAAGTGAAGCTGCATCCTATGTTTGCCGATGGCCAACTGGCACTGCAGAAAAGGACGTTGGCACTCCTCTGGGCAGAAACGGGAGACGCTCAACAGGCACTTGCTGCGATCAATGAACTTGATGCCCCCGAGAATGGATTTTATACCGCGTTTTATTGCGAATGTGTTTACAGTATCGGCAAACTGCTTCGAGAATCGACGGATGACGTATACGACAGAATTGATGCTCTCAAGACCACTCCTTGCGCAAAATGCTGCCTACTGCTTGGAGTGATCGATACCGTTGCGGGACGCCCGCGAGTCGACCAGTGGGGAGACGAACTTGCAGCGTTACAGCTTCTCGAAATCCTCATGCTGAGACTGAATAGGTTCCATGAGACGCCAGAATCTTCACAACTTTTCGGATCCGACAGCAGACTAGCGATCTACTACTCTCCTGCGATGCAGCGATCCGTCCTTACGAAACTGGTTGAGAATCGAGATTACGCAGGGCAACTGCGACTTCTTCTTGATGGCAACCCGGAACTTACTTCTGGAAATTCATCCTTCATTATCGATGAGTTGCACACATTGCCTCCCGCGGTTTTTATCGCGCTCCTGCACCGTTTGCAGACAGGTGGCAACAATGTTGACGAAATGCAAGCTCGAGTTGAACGTCTGACCTTCTCCGTGGATGCGGGGACACGGTATGTGTCATTGAGTCTGCTGGCTCAAATGATTGAACAAGGAGCCACAACAAACGCGCCGTTGTCGGTTCACCTGCAGGATTCCAACGCAGACATTGCATTTGTTGCCCGCGAGTGTCTCACTGTTCGGGAGAGTGATCAGATTGAATCGGCGTCTTTGGGCGAAAGGGTACTTAGAGAATCTCAAAATTCGTCTCTCAGAAGAGCCGCTGCCGCACGCGTCGTCGAAGAGTTGGAGACCGGGGCCGAAATCATCGATTTCCTCCGGCAATTGGAGAACAGCCGAGATTACATCTCAGTCGTTGAAGCGTCACGGGCGGTATTGAAGCAGAATTCTCGAACGTTGAATTCTGAATTAGGCGAAATACTGAACTCAGTTGAAAACAAATGTCATAGTGAATTCATGCACCAATCGATTGCGAAACTCGCGGCTAAGTACGAACTAAGTGTCTCCTCGCCCGGTCAGCGGGACGACAAGCTCTGCAATTGATTTCGCCACATGAATCGCCGAACGACAAGCAACGAACGAATTGTGCTCGGACAACGAGCATCTGGGACTACGAGAACCGGTTGAAGGCAGTGGCACTGCCCGATGCCACACGAGTCACGATGTCGTACAACGCGGACAATCGCCGCGTCTCACGGGAAGAAAGCTGATGACACTGACCACCTACCAATGGGATCCCGTCACCACTCAGCTTCTTTCGGAAGATGACGGAACGACTCGGACGGACTACACGCACGAGCCCAATCTCTACGGTGATCTGCTCTCACAAACCGACGGTACCAACACCCGCTTCTACCACTTCGATGCCCGAGGCGACACAAGACAGCTCACCGACGAATCGGAAACCGTCACAGACTCATGGACCTACGACGCCTGGGGAAGCGTGCTGAGTCGGACGGGCACAACTCAAACGCCGTTTCAGCTCGTTGGGAACCTTGGCTATGCATTTGATGCACTGCTCGACTCGAATTATATTCGAGCAAGATGGTATCAGTCAATTCTCGGCAGTTGGACGTCTATCGACTCAATATTCGCTGGGTCCGCGTCAAGCATGTACAACTATGCTGATAACCAACCCATTTCAAGATTGGTCGCAAGCGGGTTAGAAGTGCATTTGTGGCGCACCATGATGGACGGCGAATGGATCGTCGGCGGTCCCAAGCCTGTTAAGAGTCTGTATCAAGAAGTGGCACGAAGTCACTTGGCGTGCACGGATGAATCACCGTGCCCGTGTCATGACCCTGAGGGGGGATGCAGTTTCAGAATTCGATTACGTGGAACAGTGGAGAGTCCGCCTTTCGCCATCCGTGATTTTTCACTTGAAATGGAAGCAACTCCGGGGTTTCCGATTGATCGAGACCCCAATACTGGCCGCCCATTCGGCAACCCGAAGGACGATGTCTGTCGCGGAAGTTATGGTCGAGCTCCCGGCGGAAAGTTAAGTGTTGAGACCGTGTGGGGAACGAAATGTGTCTACGATTCCAGCATGTTTATTGACCCTGGCGGTGCCCCCAATGATCTCATCCCAAAAGAATGTCAATTCATCCGCATGCTTCAGCATGGCAACGTGCCCCCGGGGACGCCTCCGTTCTTTCAGATAGGCACCAAATTGGTGCTTGACGTTCCTTTGAGGTCTGTCAGCATGGACTTCCAGATTCAAACGTATTGCGGATGCGGTCCGCCAGATAAGATGACGGAACCGTCCAAAAGGGCGAGTGGTGTCATTGACGTGCATATTTCGCTTCCTCGAGAGGGTCAATGGAGATGATAATGGGCTCAACATCGACCGGCGACGTCAACGCCGATAAACGGATTACACTGGCGACGATCCTGCTGTGCCTGGTTTTCAGCGCCAGTAGCATTGCTCTGGCAGAGTCTCCGCTCGTAGAACTACCTGTAAAGGTCACCCGAACGCCGCAACTCGGGCTAAGACCATCTGAGTCATCGACGTTCGTATATCGAAGCATTGATATGCCGCTAAGGAGTAGTAAAGTACGGAAGTATATGGCTTCGGCTACTCTTTGGGATGGTCGCTTTGGGCTCGTGCGAACGAGCGATGCTTCAACAGAACTGTATGAGTTAACAAACGAAGACGGTACGAGCTGGAACACCGGCGCAATCGACATCGCAAGAAACTCTCCGAGCGGGAAGTTCATTGCACTCTTCGAGGAGGACCTTCGTATTTGTGTTATCGATGTTGAAAATGAAGTGTTGGCTGCAACGGAGTATTTTGCCCCCAGGATATGGTCGCCTTCGAAGGACACTGCTCTCCGCGGGCTAAACGCTGTGTTTTCTTATTGGCTCTCAGATCCGGATCGTCTGTTGTTGCAGTTTTGTGATGGGTGCTTCCTGTCGATCGACGCAGAAAAACATACTGTGACACGACTTCGCGACTCAGAGTGGAATTGGCAGCTCCCTGCGAATTCTGGAGTTGTGTTAGATTCGACGTTAGGCCATAACCTTCGGTACATCGCAGAGAAATGCGAGGAGAAGCATATCAGTATTAAAACGTGTGCAAATGAATTTACCTTGACAGATCGCCGCTTTCTTATGCATCAAATTCTCATGCAGCAAATCGTCGAGCAATCATTGAACCTTGAGACATCAGATAGGACACCCAATTCTTCAATTGTACGCCCAGAGATTTCCGAAGCCGGGGACGTGTTTCAGATCTCAGATGGAAGAGCTCTAATAAGGTGCGGACGAGAGACTTACAGGGATACGATATCACGCGAAGCGACAGGTGATTCCACTCTCTACTTGATTTGGAGGGTAGCTGGTCGGAGTCGGGATGGGACGGTTTGGATGAAAAAGTATTATGGCCCGATACCCAACATGAACAGTGACGTTGTGTGCGTTAAGAGCTCAGGAGATTGTACACAGATTGCGGAGCGAGACCGAGTTACTGGCCAATTGCGCGTAACAACGCTACCGGATGAATCAAGCAACAAGGCTGACGTCAGACTCTTTCAAATGCCCGCTATTAATAGCGACTGTTTTTCGCTTCAGTTTGCTTCAGACCGAGAGGCAATTGAAGTCGTGTTCGAGTCTCCAGCCAATCGAATTGAGGTTACCCAGATCGACATCAATATGTAGTGGGCGGCATAAGGAGTATTCTGGGGAGTCATAGGGGAACAGCGACGACCGTCGTGTTTCACGGGAGGGAAGCTGATGACACTGACCACCTACCAATGGGATCCCGTCACCGATCAGCTTCTTTCGGAAGATGACGGAACAACCCGTACCGACTACGCGCACGAACCCAATCTCTACGGCGATTTGCTCTCACAAACCAACGGCACCAACACCCGCTTCTACCACTTTGATGCGAGAGGCGACACAAGACAGCTCACCGACGAAACGGAAACTGTCACTGATTCATGGACCTA
>JAGQQE010000390.1 GCA_020426345.1 Planctomycetaceae bacterium | reverse complement strand
CTGGAGCCTGTGAATATTGCGCAAACGGAGGCGGGGCCGACTGCAATTCGTTGTAGAGTGAATCGCCGTTCGCTACTTGGCGATGAAACCTGGGCAAACGGAGCAACTGCAAAACGCGTCCTAATGAAAACGGTGCCTGACACCTCTTGTGTCTCTTCGTACCGAAGTCATCGAAGCAACAGATGACCGCCCGCTGCGAATGAAAGTAGCACGCACCGAGGCTTCGCGGCAAGTGCATCCGCCGGATCGCAACTTCGTCAGTGGTGTGTTATGGACGACGAAATTCGATCGCCTGGCTCCACTTCGACTGATAGAGGCTGCCTGCTTCTCCACGGATGGCACGAACCCAGGCTTTGTAACGCCCGCCTGGCAGCGTCCAAGGAAGCTGCCAATCAGTATCTACCAGAAATTTTTCGTGGACAATACGTTTTCGCGCGGCCGAATGATCACCCCAATAATCGATCCACAATTCGTAATGCGTCGCCCCTTTGACGGGAGCCCAGCTCAGGGTTCCCGCCACCAGACGGGCAACTGTTGGCGGACCGATAGTCAGTTGTTGCGCATTGCTCCAGAACGACTGACTGCCATCGGAATAATGCGCACGGACCCGGATCTCGTACGTCCCAACGGAAAGCTGTGAATCAACGCGGTGACTGATGGTTGTGATCCCATCTGCCTGATAGATCGGCGTGGTGTGCCCTGCCTCTGTCACCTGGATTTCATAGGCGACCGGCGAATTGCCTGAGGCAGCCGGTGTCCATGTGATGAAGGGGGTCGCATCCGCTGTTGGCTCGGCGGACGATGTGATCGTCGGGGCCGGGTGTGGAATCATGAGGTCCACCGGGGTCGACCAACCGGACGTTCTTCCGTCTGTGAAGCTCGATCGCAGTCGAACGTCGTACATCCCGGGCGTCAGGTTGGTACGTGTGGCGATCTGCGTTCTGGTGAGTTTCCCCCAGCGATTGATGAACTGACCGGAATCTCTCCGCCAGATTTCTATTGTGTACAATGCCGGAAGCGCGGAAGAGTCCCACGCGATTGTTTCTCGGTCTGCGCGAACGTTGGTTGGAGCCACCAGCATCTTAAGATTCGTCCCGGAACCCCATTCCGTCAGCACTCGGTTTCCTCGGTATGCGCGAACAAAAACCTTGTAATCATTGGCCCGCAGGGCCGTTGCAATCTGATGATGAACGTTGGGGATATTGACAGCACGATACGTCGAGGTGGATTGGCCGGCAGCAACAATTCGCACTTCGTAGGACGTCGCATGCTCCACGGCTGGCCAGAGAATCTCAAAGTGCTGCGATGTCTGCTCGCCTGAACCACTGGTCAATTCAATGGGAGCTCCGACCACATCAAAATTGACACCCTGGCTCCAGGCACTGAATTCTCCGTTCTTCAGTCGTGAGCGAACCCAAACAGTATGATGACCGTGCCCAAGTGGCGATTCAGCCGTGAATAAACTGGAAGTGAGGTGTGTTTCGTACAGGACTCGCGTTTTTGAATCTCGGTTGGTAACCCAGATCTCGTCGTAAAGTGCGTCTGCGGGACGAGACCATGCGAAGGAAGGAATGGCGGACGTTGTTTTGGCCGCATGCCAGTAAACAATCGGTGTTTCGCCGACGGACACATCAACCGCCCTGCTCCATCGGGACAATTCTCCAAACAATGTGATGACTCGGACGGATACGCGATAAGCCGTGCTGGTCAGCTCTTCGTCCAGTTCCAGTGATGCTTTCTCAACACGCCGTTGAATGGTCGGAGCAGCCGGATTGGAAAGATCTTTCAGCCACACGTCGTACTGCACAGCCGCCCCCGTTTCCTGCCAGGTCACAATGGATTTGCCGTTCTGCACATTGATGGAAACATCGTTCAGGGCGGGGGGCTGGGTATCCGTGCGAATTCGAAACAACTCGTATCCGGTTTCCGGCAGGGCGGCATTGAACACAATGCTGTCTTCGTGCTGAACGAATTCTGCGTCAGGCGGAATCAGTAGCTTGTCCGCAAACCGAGGCAGCAGCGAGTAAGTACCTTCCGGTGTCCCGTCGGTCTCCCAAAGTCGACGATACCCAGTGTTCGGGTCGGTTTTCGTGAGATACAGAAAACGATCTCCGTTCGGACCGGAAATCCGCTGCAGTCGTTCTTCGGACCGTCCGAGCGAGTAGCCATTATTTCCGTGCCAAATCGTTGGTCCTTCGTGGAGCAGTGTTACGTCTGCGGTTGTGATGTCGTATGACTGTAGGGAAAAAGTGGCGGTTCCATCATCATACCGTGCAGTCGTGAAGAGTATCCTGTCATCCGCAAGTTTCAGATCCACCACTTGCTGGAACTGCAGCTCATACGGAGACACCACGATCTCTGCTTCAAGCTTGTCGTTGATCCGAAAAACAGCCTGTGCCATTGTTTTGACATCAGGTTCCTGCGACACAGAAATATAGGCTGTAAAGTAGATCTCGTTGGTGGGGAGGTCATGCTCGACGATTGACGGCCAATTGAGTTCCCGACCTTTCATATCATGACGAATCCACACTGGCGACTCAGAAGTTTCTGTGACAGCAAACAACCGGCTATTTGTTCCGGAACCGTTAACCTCAGTCCAGGCCGTTGTTGTCCTTGACGCAATCAGTTGGCTGCCCCAGTCAGGTTCGGCAGTGTCCCAGATGCGAATCGTCCCTTCCTTCGTACCGTCGGTTTTCCAAATCTCCGCTTTCTCGGCGGACCGGGAACGGAATGTAAACAGCACTTCACCCTTGAAATTATGCATTGACGTTTGGGCGTATCCGAACGTGTCGCCCGAGGGCAGTTCTTTGACCAGCTGTGTCCCGCGAGGTGTTCCGTCTGTCACCCACAATCCCGGCGTTTGGCCGCCGTCCAGCAGATAGAATTGCCCATTTGGTGCGGCAATAGCCGTCATGCCACCGGAATTGATTCCTTCAGCCAACTCACCCAGGAACTGAAAAGTACCCGCGTCGATACTCCAGAATTCATAACCAAGCAACCGATCGCTGTTGTTCAGATGCTCGTAATAATGTGTCCATAGCATGCCCAATGCTTTGTCGGTGCCAGAAAAGAGCTGAATTCCACCAAAACCGTAGGCACCAAATCTGTCGTCCGCAGAGACAACCTGCTGTACTCCGTCCTCAGGATCAATACTGACCAGACCAAGATCGAAATCCCAGCCGTACAGCGTGTCGCCAATCGTAGTCAAAGGCCGAATCTGTGGAGAATTCGGTCCGGTCCCGGTTCCGAAATTGAACAGTTCTACCTCCTGACTGGTTGTGAGCGAGATTGCGTTCAGACTTACGGGTTGTTGATCGTTTCCCGACAGATGCAGCAGTTGACCATTCACGAAACCAGCAACCAATGGATGTCTCCCATTATACGGTGATGGACTCCTGGTCCATGTTGCTCCCTTGTCTGTGGAATATTGAATGATGGCAGAACCGTAGTGTCTGTCCCAGGTCTCTTCGAACCCAAACAGCACGATGGCACGGTCATTGTCGATCTCCACGCCGCTGAACCAGAAATCCTTTTCGCGATAAAGAACTGAAACTTCTTTTGTCGAATTACTGAATCTCAACAGATCATTGCCACTTGAAAACAGCACGCCATCGTCGCTTAGGGCGAGGGCCGAATACGAGATCGGCCAGTCTCCAAACATGATTGCACTTGCCGCCCCCGTTCTCCTGTCCACGTACCAGGCCTCGCGAATTTCACCGTTCCACACCCGAAGAATGACTCCATTCTTCGTCTGCCCATAGACCCTGTCGACCACGATGGGATTTCTGGTTTCATGATTAACAACTCTGTACGTCCCTTTGGCCGTGCCATCGGTGATCAGCACCTCTAACCGATCATTGCCGTACGGCGGATACCTGGCGGAATACGTGAATGTCGCGAGCCCTGCTTTTTCATTCGCAAACTTGAGTGACTCATCTGTGGTCGCAAGCAGCGTCATCGGACTTCTGCCAGCCAGGTCGATGGAATACAACTGTTGCGAGAATGACTCAGGGTCCGGAAATGTCAGAAGCAGGTGCGTTTGAGTGGCGATCAGCATGGTTGGTTGTGACTGCAGAAGTGCCTCTGCCCTGAACAGCCTTGTTCCCGAGGCTGTTCCGTCGGACTCCCAAATCCGCTCCTGAAAATCTTCGTCCGGTGCAACGAAGAAGAACCTGCCATTCGCCTGCGTTAAGTGCTGTATCCGGTGAGTTCTTTGCCCCGTGGATTCTCCGAACACAACTTGTGTTGTGTTGCCATCCGTTCGGTACAGCTGCTCGCTCCCACGATCGTCTGTAGCAACAAAGTAGGCAGCTCCATCAAACTCAATCAGATCGTGAACTTTGGACGACAACGGCCCCGGGCGATCGGTGACCTTCACAGTTCCGGATTGTGTTCCGTCGGTCATCCATAATTCACTTCCATCTTCAATGCGGTCCACAGCGAAGAAAAGACGATCATCGACTTCCACAAAGTTGAAACCACTTGTGTCCTGCGACACTTCATCGTATAGCCGCGACGTGTCTGTTTCTGTGACCAATTCTATCAGCGAGTTGGTTAATAGCTGACGGACCTCAAGCGATTCAACGAATGTCGCTCGCCGTCTGCGCCGGCGATCGAAACGAACTGTCCCAAAAGCTCTCTGAAGAAACCTGGAAATTTGACTTTGCATTGTGCTGAATGCCATAGCAACAGGTGTGTCCGTGGTCTGGTTCTTCAATGACGTCGCGCCTACAGCGAAATGGGGAGTGGTAAATATTCTGCCCCTGGGGGAATTTGGTGTCATCTCCAAGGCGACCATTCCAGGGCCGAAACCTTCCGGTTCTATTACAATGACATTCCGCACGCGTGTGTTTTCCCGCAGAACTGAGGCATTGACTTCAAGAGCCCGACATAGGCTCGAAATCTTCCGAACACCCTCCTTCGCAGTCGCTGGTCGATTTGAAGCCGTCGGTAGACGAATAGCATGCGGGCCAGGGTGCCCGGCGAGCGCCCGAGAAACTCAGCAAACCGACCCACAGGGTACGTGTACGCATCGATCGCCTTCTGAGAACACTTCCGCAGACGCATGTCGTCGGCCATCCGTTGAGTCAACGCGGTCGTGCGATTCTGCCATGATGTCAGGTGTGAAACTCCCTGAGTGAAAAGTCGCTGTGGCGCAGCAGCGTGCCCGTTCACTCAGCATCCCACACCACAAACACCGCATCACGGGAGATCCGCCGAAAGACCAATCAATCACCGTGTTAGTTCTCAACACGCTCCGTCATCGCATGCGACCTGGTGAGTTTCCAGGGCACCTCAAACAGAAACGCAGCCAGCGGCGACGCGAAGGGCTGAACAGTTCTTTAACAGGGAATTTCCCGTCATGACCTTGATCCGTCCGACACGCACAGAAGCCGGTCCGTGGAGTCTAGCTGGA
>JAGQQE010000389.1 GCA_020426345.1 Planctomycetaceae bacterium | reverse complement strand
GACATTCTGACGAAGCCAGTCCAGCAGTGGAACAAAGTCGCCCTGTCGAAACAGGTCGTCCAGATTGCCTAATGTTCGACCCGCGGAGTCGAACAATTGCGAGGCATACATGTTTCCCAGCGCGTATGTTGGGAAGTACCCGAACAGTCCCGCACTCCAGTGGACATCCTGAAGGCATCCTTCTGCATCGTTTGAAGGTCGAATTCCGAAGTCGTTTTCAAATCGATCATTCCAGGCACTTGGTACATCAGCAGGCTGAAGCCTGCCTGAAATCAGATCACGTTCAATTTGAAACCGTAACATGATGTGCAAATTGTAGGTCACCTCGTCTGCTTCGACCCGAATGAACGAAGGCGCGACGGCATTGATCGCAAAATGAAAGTCACTCAGCGTTGTTTCATTCAGCGCGTCAGGGAAACGGCTTTTGGTTTTCGGGTAGAAGTACTGCCAGAATGCCAGGCTGCGACCGACCAGGTTCTCCCAGAGTCTGGATTGTGATTCGTGAATCCCCAGCGAGACAGCGCTTCCGATGGCAGTGCCAAAGGAATCGCGGGGAAGCCCTTGTTCGTACATGCCATGTCCGGCTTCGTGTAGTGTGCCAAAGAATGCGCCAGAGAAGAACGATTCGTCATAGCGAGTTGTCAGACGGCAGTCTCCCGGACCGAATCCGCTGCAGAAGGGGTGTGTTGTTTTGTCGAGTCTTCCACAGTGAAAGTCGAAGCCGATTTGTTGGGCGGCTTCTCTGGCCAGGTGTTCCTGTTCGATCGCGTTGTAGTTGCGGTGAAGAATTTCTGTGGGAGCTGTGCGCTCGGAGTTCTGGATGGCATTTAACAGTGGAACGATTTCCTGCCTCAGATGATCGAATGCAATGGCGACCTGCGAGCTTGTGGCGTCGGGTTCATATTCATCGAGCAGAGCGTCGTATGGCTCACCTTCGTCGGCATATCCGACGGCTTCTGCTTCCTCACGCTTCAGGCGGACGATTTTCTCCAGCCATGGCTGAAATTTCCTGAAGTCCTGTTCTTTCCTTGCTTCCGCCCAGTTTTGCTGGGCGAGAGCGGTCACGTGTGCGAGTTCTTCTACCAAACGTTGCGGCAGGCAGGTTGCCCGACGATAGGCTCGTCGGATTTCGCGAACGTTTGCGTTGCGATCTTCTGCGTCCGGAGTATTGAATTTGGTATCCGATAAGGCTTCCAGTAATTCGCCGATTCGAGGCGAAGTGGCCCATTCGTGTGTCACGCCGGCAATCAGGCTCATCTGGTTTGCCCGATGCTCGTTTCCGCCGGGAGGCATGAAGGTTTCACGATCCCAGCTGAGAACGGCTCCACACGATGCCAGCATTGCTGCTCGTTGGGTGATGGACAGAAGCTCGGAGTAACGTTCGTCTGATGATTTCATCCGAATGCGGGTTTCTGATTGAGGGGTTGTTTCTGAATACGATTCAGGATGTCGAAAACTCAGGAACGGTACGAAGGTCGCGATTTGATCAATCGACAGATTAAACCGAATTTTCCGTCTGAACCAAATGGAGTTTACCCGGCAGGCCAATTCGTCTAAAGACAATCCGTTGTTCAGGGCCGTTGGCTCGTTCAATTTGAAGAGAAGAACGTTTTTTCATCTTTTAGAGTGTTCCCAAATCCGGTTTTCTGAACGGTCCTTTACCCTCAGTGCTGCTGGCCGCGAAGTTCCGGAGGGGATTTCCTGAGAAGATTGCTCAAATGGAAAGAATTGAGTGTTCGGAATCGTTGCCAGAGGTATGGATTCTGCGAACAATTGAGCCGATGGAGTGTCCTGAGTCATTGACAGGTTCTGGACGCTTCAGCCTTTCTTGATTGATGAAACCAGACCTGTCTCAGTCCGATTCTGAATACTGATTCTGAAAGGACGATCATCATGGCGAATTGCTTGACTTCCATGCTGCGGCATCAATTGGCGGCTCGGAATATTTGCAGCTCTCTCCGTCGACTGGAGACGGTTTTCCCCACAGGGAAGACCAGTCATTCGACGGCTCCGGGGCACTCGGCAGAATCCACTAAACGTACCGTGATCACGCACGGTCAACCCCGTTTCGGAGCAGTTGGGTTCTTTTGCGGCCCGGATGCTTGGAATCTTGACAACCCCACATTACCATCCCGAACGCAAACGCTCCTATAGCTCAGCTGGTAGAGCAACTGACTCTTAATCAGTAGGTCCAAGGTTCGAGTCCTTGTGGGAGCACTCGACCGTCGGGAACAGGACGCAGGATTTTACAATCCTGCGTTTTTTTGCGCTGTGCTGTATGCGATCAGCGGCCGGCGACGTTGAGCAGTTGGGTCCGTTTCTTCAGCGTTCGCAGTACGAAAAAGACGGCGATGGATCCAAGGCCGACCACGCACCAACTGGCGTCTGCGTGGAACGTGCGTTCCGCTGCCCATGATTCGGCAATATCAAGAATCAGGTAGGTCAGGCCAAGAAGCAGCACGGACGGGTACTCACGGCGAAACACTGTTCGGAGACAGAACGGAAGATCTGGTTTCGTCCAGTTGCGAAATGACGGAATGAAAACGGGAGTCGTTTTCGCCCATTCGAGATACTTGTCACCAAACTTGTCCGACAGAAATTCTTCTTCAGCGGCGACAATTCGTTCGTAGTAAATCCAGAAACTTGTCGTGTAGAGGACCGCCACCAATGCATCGTGGGCGGCCAGAACGATCCCAAGTGCCATGATGTAGTTGCCGAGGTACAGCGGATTACGGCAAACGGAATACCATCCGGTGCAGTTGAGTCGGCTTGCTACCTGTGACTTCGTATTGCGCCCGGATGTTCCTTCCGGAGCGAATCCCACAGTCGTGATGCGAATCCCAAAGCCCAGTACCGAAACTGCAAAGCACAGCCACAGCCAGACCTGTTCAGCGGTATGGCTGTTCAACAAGTAGCGAAAGTCCCACATGCTGAAAATCAATGGGACTATGAAGACCAGTGGCAGGAAACTTCGAAAGCGAAACAGATGATGTCCCTGGTTGACCATCCTTTGTGAGAGCATCCGTTGAAAATCCATTCAAATGTGTTTGAGGAAGACAATGCAGAATTGCTCTTTAAGCATCAGATTCTGCGGTTGCTACCCCGAACTTATTCTCAACGGATCGGTTGGCCAGACATTTTCCAGGCTGCTGATAATCCTCCAGTTAGCGCAAGGTGATTATGGTGGTATTTCGCTGCAATCAGCAACTCTGCCTGCAGGTCCGCGGTTCTCTGCAGAGAATCAGGCAAACGCAGGTTGGTAGTTATTCGTCGATGAATGAGCAGATATAATCCGTCACCTCGGTGACTTTGAGGCGAAACGATGAATTGCCATCGACGTTGAACTGTCCCCCACCTTCGACCTCACGCCAGTTTGAATCACCAGCCGGACACCATGAAAGACGCCCTGCCTGAATCTCCATCAATTCGGGCTTGCCCGTATTGAATTCGTATTCGCCTGGCAGCATGACGCCCAGTGTCCTGGTGGTTCCGTCCGGGAATTCGATGGTACGGCTGGTCACCTTTCCGTCGAAGTAAATATTTGCCTTCGTAATGATGTCGACACCTTTAAATCTGCTCATGATGGCCTCTGACTGATCGTGGTGATGGAGTAATCTTGCCGATTTGCTCCGTTCGGGGGAGCACAAAGAGGCAGAGTTTATCGAAGGGACTTTCGCGGGAAAGGTGTCTGCGGTTCTTTGCTGATTACGGGAGTTTGTGGGTGTTGAATTCCTTTTTGTTTATTGCCTGGGCGCCTTTTCCCGACTTCATTCGGGAGCTTTGCGGAACATTTCTTGTGGCAGAGGCGTACAAAACGGAGGGACTCCATTCGACTCAGGGGCCATGGTCAGAAAACCTGGGTTTTCAGAGGGGCGGGCGAATGGAATCGTCCGACGCGACTGAATGAAGCTCGCGGCCCGCCCGAGCTGAAGGAAGCGGCGGAAGCTGTCTGAATCGGCAGTTGCGCGTCGCCGGGAAATTTTGCGTAGCGTTGTCAGCTATTGTACAGAATCATTCAGCGGTTCGTTCAGCCACTCTGCGACGATTGCCCGTTAGCTGTCCGTTGAAAAATCGGGACAGGGAGCAGGACGACTGGAAACCATGGTGTCTTAAGGTCTCCCGCTCGAACCAGTCCTGTTTTTCAAAAGGCTATTCGCGTTGCCGAGGTGCAGTTTCGCAGTTAACCAATCCCATGCGGACGTTTCAGGTTCTTTCCTGAACGGTCTGTCAGTACTGCATCAGGCCCGGTATCGCATGCGTCATCGCAAATTTGATCATCGTCCATAGCGATGGGCGGGGGTAATGAGCGGCACGGCTGCTTCTCTTCCCACGGGGACGACCTGTTGTGTTTGCGAAGCCGCTGTTACGGGCACCGTGTATCGACTCGATACGCTGCGGGTTACAGACTGGTGGGGCAATTCTGATTGTCGCGGTTGTTGTATCGGAAAGGCTGCCAATCCCTGACTCCTGGAGACCTGAGAAACGGAGTTTCCGTAGCGACTGCTGTAATTGCTGGCGGCCAGAGTCGCGGGATCGGTCTGAACGGTGTTTCGCTGTGTCATTGGTTGGTGCCGCATTGCATTGACCTGCTGACCATATCGTTGATGGCTGGAGGGCGCCTGCATATTCTGAAATGCAGGTTGGTATGCGGGTGCTTGATACCGGGACTGCATTGGTGACGGGATTGGCGGCAGTTCGCTCGACGGTATCTGCTGCGGCTGTTGCAAGGGTTGTGGCTGCGGCTGCGGCATCAATGGAGCTTGTGGCTGATGCATCCCTGGCGGCTGCGGGATGGTGGATGGGCCCTGCGATCCTGATGGCCCGAAGTTCATTCCTTCATGATGCTGTTGTGGTATGGATGGTGGGGCCTGATGAATGGATCCTGATGGATTAGCACCCTGCGGTAAAACGCTAATCGGGCCTGTCGGTGTAACAACAGTGGTGCCATACCATGGCTGATTCATCGGGATCGAGTCGAAGTTTTGCTGCGGTACATAAACTCCGAATGAGCCGGATGGATACGTCCCGGAAACACCATCATGGCAGTGGTCACAGGGTTCAACCGGGCCAAACTGACGCCAGCATGTTTGATGATAGCCCCAGGATGGCAGGCAGGCAGGAGAGACTTGTGGACGTTCCGGTGGGAACTCGATGATATGTTCCGCGTTGCTGGACCCGGTGAGCGTGCTCAGCAGAGTTGTGGCGGCAAAGACGTTCTTCCATGAAAACAGTTTCATTTTGCTATCCTGGATTTTCAAGATGCCGGGGCTTTCGTTTCAGCATCCGGTTGTTTCGCAGTGTGAATTTTCGCAGTGTGAAATGCAGAGGCATTCTGGGTGCGCAGACCTGCAGTTCTGATGAAGTCATCATTGATTGATTTAACGCTGATTAAATGTGCCGAACGCAGCTGGATGCCCTG
>JAGQQE010000038.1 GCA_020426345.1 Planctomycetaceae bacterium | reverse complement strand
GTGCATATCCCGATGAGAGGCAACAATGCCTAAATCTGTCAGGCTGGCGATCATTGGCGCCGGTGACCTCGGTCGCACTCTTCATCGGCAACTGAAAGACATTCCGGGCTACGAAGTAACCGGTTTTTTCGATGACACTTGCGTCGGCAGCATCATACACGACACGCTTGTGCTCGGGTCAATTCAGGATCTGTTGGCCGGCAGTCATGTCGAACAGTACGACCAGGTTGCAATGGCGATCGGTTATCGCCACCTGGATGCAAGAGCAGAACTCTACGACAAACTGGTTTTGGCTAACGTCCGATTTGCAACGATAATACACCCATCAGCATTCATTGCGTCGGGTACAACGATTGGTGTTGGTACAATCATCAGCGCGGGCTGTGTTCTGGACACTGGCGTTGTCGTGGGTGCAAACTGCCTGGTCAATATTGGATGTGTGATTGCTCACGACAGTAAAATAGGGTCACACACCTTTCTGGGACCTTCGGTAAGTATTGCCGGTTTTGTTACTGTAGGCGAGAGATGCTTTCTGGGAATTGGCACGACCCTTATCGACAATATTCGTCTGGGCGATGGCAGTCAGACGGCAGGCGGCGCAGTCGTTATCAGTGATGTTTCGACAGGCGTCATGGTCGCGGGAGTTCCAGCGGTTGAAAAGAAACGGATACGCCAATGATGGGCTCAATTTGTGTAGCCTTCACGATTCTATTTACAGTTTATGGTCAATTGGTCCTGAAGTGGCAGTTGTCTGGACTTACGCTACCCCAAGGAAGCGTCGAAAAGGTGACGTTTCTTCTTAAGCAGCTTTTGAATCCATGGATCTTCAGTGGGTTCGCTGCAGCATTTCTGGCATCACTGTGCTGGATGGCGGCGATGACAAAACTTCGACTCAGTGATGCGTACCCGTTTACCAGTCTTTCGCTTGTATTGGTACTGATTGCATCAAGCATCTTCTTCAGCGAACCTCTGAACACCACGAAGGTGTGGGGAACAATTACGATCGTTGTGGGACTGGTCATAGTTAGCAGATGAAAAGCCAATTATCCGCGAACCAGCTATCACAACAGGCATTGGCGATCTGCATCTATCAGATGGGCCGAACACAGATACGGCGAGCAGAAGGCATGCATCTGGATTGATTGCACATTGAAGACAATCATTGTCATGAGTTTAGCGTTTTCTGAAGTTCAGATCGACTGTTGACTGCGACTACAAAAATTGAATCCTCCTCGACTCAAACTCCTGCCATAGCGAGGAACAATAACCTACTTTCACTGCAATTGATTCGTGCCCTTGCAGCCTGGCTTGTTGTGTTCCACCACTATGTGCAGATAGTTCACAACTTTGCATGTCCCTCGTGGATTGGACAATTCTTCGGCAGGAATGGCAATTTCGGTGTTCAGTTGTTCTTTGTGCTAAGTGGCGTTGTGATGACCATCGCGATCAAATCACGGCCCCCCGTATCATGTCTTCGCGACGCTGGCAAGTTTTTGACACGTCGGCTTCGAAGAATCATCCCCGCGTATTGGGTTGCTACCATTCTGTTTCTGGCATTCATTTGGCAATTGAAACCCGCCACATTTTCCGTTGCCCCGAATTGGGGCGGACATGTTCTGGCTTCCGGACTGTTTATTCCACTTCCCAATTTCTTCTGCAATGCATCGCATCCACTACTCACTGTTGGTTGGACACTTAACTTCGAAATGACTTTCTACGTGTTCATCTCTGCGTCTCTAATCTTCCAGCTTTTCTTTCCACAAAAACTGTGGGTACCGTTGACGATCCTGTGCCTGCTGCTGTTGCCCCGACTACGAGAATTTGCGGGGCCATGGCACAACGTCGTGGGCAAGCCGATTTTCTACACATTCCCAATTGGGGTTGCGACGGGATACGGAATATCGAGAGTGCAATCACAACTGGCTGGGAAGCGAAAACTGATTCTGGGATTCTCTCTGCTGGCGTTCGCAGTCGTTCTCGGCTGCGTTGATCGGAATACAGTCTCCAAATTGCCTTTCCGCTTCTATCTCGGGGAAGGCGATTTTCTTCTGGCGGCATTGATCATTGGTGGACTCGCCACATTAGACGAGTTACTAACTCGGCTACCGGGTATAGCACTGTTTCGAAGGCTCGGAGATATTTCTTACTCCACTTACCTTTATCATGTCTTCGCTATCGTCGGAGTGGTGGAAGTGTTCGGCCACCCGTCTTCGTTGTGGGGAGACATTGGATGTTTGACCCTGGTCATTGGAATCACTCTAGCGTTGTCTGAAGCCTCGTTCCGATTCGTCGAACAGCCTTGGCTATCGAGACGTTCTGGCTCCGATGCACACACCGCGAAAGTTCCAACCTCACTCGCATGACGATCATTGATACCACCCGTCATCGACTGACGATCGCGTTGCTGATACTCGTCGCGGGATCGGCGTTGCTCCAGGTTATGCATTACCATCCGAGCTGGTCCCCGGATTCTGGCCGTGTGTGGCGGCAATCGACATGCATTCTGCAGGGGCAGGGAATTGCCAATGGATTTGACGACGGAAAACTGGATGCACACCTGCCTCCAGGTTACCCGGTATTTGTCAGCGCTGTCCGTGTGTTGGTTGATTCAGAAAACGCAGTCCGCATTGCACAGATCATACTTTCAATTTTAACGCTGTTGCTCGTTTGGAAAAGCACAGAAGGTTGCACCTATAAAGTTCGCTTCCTTCTATGGGCAATCATCGCGTACTCTTTTCAGGCCAAGTCATTAGCGGGCGCAATTCTTTCTGAGACTGTTGGCCTGTTTCTTTCCAGTCTTTGTGTATTCGTTCTTTCACGCTATTGGAAAGTCCAGTTTTCGCCACTGCAGTCCTTCGGATTTGGCCTGCTGTTGATGGCGGCCACCTTTACGTGTCCGGCACTGGCATTTTTCTGTGGCCCGATTGTTGCACTGATACTGGCAAAACATCCGATTCGCTGCTCTGCGTTTGTCGTACTTGGTTGCCTGCTGTTATGGGTTCCATGGCAACTTCACTGCATCAATGCAACGGGCAATTGGGCGCCAACTCTATTCAATAAGCGACCGGGGGCAATCTCCGACTCAGGCGCTTGTGCGTGGGCGAGTACTTGGCTTAGGACGGAAGACGAATTGCCGTTCATCTGGTACTCCGGGGATCCGACTTTAGCTCCTCGACGAGCATTCGATTCCGATGCACACAAGCAGCTGTTCGTGAGCAAATGGTCCAACGGAAATAACATGCTGGAATACGACCAATTCCTAAGAACTCAGGCCATGGACCGGCGCAACGACAATCCCTGGAGTTTCAAACTCAGGCCAATCCTTCAACGTGCAATCAATACCTGGTTTTTGCCTCCCAAAGAATCGATGCCGTACCAGCGAAACTATCTGTTTCGATTTAGCCCAGCATCCTGGCATTCTGACGTGAAGGAAGCAGGAACAATGCGTGCCTTTCTGCGGTTATCTAAGGCTTGGTATTCCACCGTAACCGCAGGATTTTACTGCTTCAGTTCCTTACTCGTTTGGACCGGAGTCTGTTTAGGTGTGCTCCGAGGAAATTCGCTGGTTCGCTTAATTTGTGGTGGAATCATTCTCTACACGACCTACTTTGCTCTTAGTCCCATGGGAGAGTTGCGGCGTACCGTGCCAATTCTTCCATTCGCTGTACTTCTTTGGGTTGAACTGATTTCTATGAGTCGAATTGCAGGGACCGTTCAACAAGCAACGTCTGAGACCGGCCCCCAATAGACTGTGGTGATACCATCAGTGAACGCTGGCCGACCGGAAATCCCCGTCAGTTATCGTGTACGAGGCTCGCAGCAACGATGACCATTAAAGCGGGCTCTGCGAGAAGCATGATTACCGCTGACCGATTCCGTTAACATCGGACTAACGAGTCTGTTACACAATAAACAAATCATGCAAAGGATCGCCCGGCGTTTTATATCTACGAAGACTGTTCGGGATTGGACGTGGCTTTGACGAGAGACAACACTACTTACAAGCGGTCAGCTGCGAAGAACTCATATCTCCCGATTCTTGATTCGATTCGTGGATATGCGGCCCTTTGGGTTTTCGCACTGCACTGTTATCCAAGATCAACGCCTCCCGAAGCAAGCTCGGCGATTGACTCGTTTTTGCTGCTGGGATATTTGGGTGTCCCAATTTTTTTTGTTGTGTCCGGATACTGCATCTCCGCTGCAGCGGAAGCCAGTTTGATCACAGAACATACCGCCCTTCGGTTTCTCTTTAGGCGGTTTTTTCGAGTGTACCCGACGTTTTGGTGTTCGGCTCTCTTGATTTTTTTTCTTGCGGCGCTGCCACCACTCTTTCGTTTTCTATTCGAGGGGAAATTCGCCTATCATCCACAGCCATGGATGGCATTTACGCCGAATACATGGCTGCAGGTTGTGTCACTATTCCCTGGACCGCAATTGGAGACGGCCATCGGCAGCATCAATGGTGTCTATTGGACTCTTGTTATTGAGGTTCAGTTCTACTGCGTTGTCGCATTTCTGGTCTTCCTGAAGACACACTTCTGGCGGAACTTCGCTATCGTAACTGTGCTTTCCGTGGTGGCGACTTTTGCAGGTCTATTGACGACATCCACATCATGTGCGCCATATTGGCCTCTGTTTTCGATTGGTGGACTGATTTACTGGTTGCGTACGCGACAACATTTCTTTGCTGGTATCTGGAGATTGCAATTTTGGGCAATGTTGTTCCTGACAGGGATTGCCGTTGCTTCATTTGAAGTGCAATATGCTCGCCACGGACTGGGCAAATACTACAGTGTAACGGCAGTGTTAACCGGATTTCTCATTTGGTTATCTAATCCGCCTGAAACCGTTTACACCAGTCGCCCGGAGTTTAAGTGGATCGTCTCCTTGCTCAGCAGCGCAGGTCTGATGTCGTATTCCCTTTATCTGGTCCACTATCCTGTAAATCGCTTTTTCATAAAGCACATTTCCTTTCTGGGACGCCCGGCAGCAGCCGGGTCTACGTTGCAACCAGCCGCCAACTTCATCGATCTCTTGCGATTGGCCGTAGTCATTATCGTTGCATACGCATTCTATGTTTTCTGTGAGCGGCCAATCCATTCACGATTGCAGCGCAAACAACGTCAAACAGCCAACCCAGATTAAGTGATCGCGTCCAACAGCCGGGAAGCGCTCCGCAGATTCTATTTTGAGTTTCCACTCGTTTGAAACTAAGACAACTCAGAGATCTCAAGTGCCTAAACAATCACCCGCATCATTAGTAACAGTCATCATCCCCAGCTACAACACTGGATCCACGATTGGACGAACGATCGATTCCATTCTCGCCACAGGTTATCCATATCTGCAACTGATCATCGTCGATGACGGTTCTAAGGATGATAGTCTGGAAGTCATCCAACGTTATGCAGCGCAGAATGAATGGATTGAGTTTTACACTCACCCCGGTGGTCGAAACAAAGGAATTGCAGCGACGCGAAATCTCGCGATTTCACATGCACGTGGTGAGTACGTTGCCTTTGTTGATGCCGATGACACATTTCTTCCAAACCGGTTTAATGTCTGTATTCCCAAAATGGAAGCTGATCCTTCCATCAATGTGATCTATGAGCCCTACCGTTTGGTTCACGTTTCCGGCAGTCGTTCAGAAGATATGAAAGCTGGGCAGACCGAATCTATAATCAACGAATGCAGTGACGAAGAATTGTTTATGCGAGTCCTGCGGGGCTCTGGTATGCCACACACCACGTCGGTCACGATCCGGAGAACGGCTTTGCTGGATACCGAGTTGTTTCCGCCCCTGAAATATTGCCTTGAGAAACCACTGTGGCTGAAACTTTATTGCCGCGGTGGAGTCAGGCCGGGAGCCGCAGAACCTGTTGCCTGCTATTACCTGCACGACAACTCAACGTGCGCAAGGCATGAAGATACACGAGCATTCCGATTCGAAGATGTGATGGCATACCTGAATGTTTATCGTTGGATGAATCAGCGGAACATCAGGGGAAAGATGCAGGAGGCAGTACGGTCGCTGATGCTTGGCAAGTACATGCACTACACGAGTTATGCGCGGTCACTCCGAGGTCGATTCTTCAGTGATATCGTGTGTGCGCCGTTTTCGGTACTGCGAGTCTACCCCAGTGCAGGGCTCAATCCGAAATTCTGGTGGGCGACTGCAAGAATGCTGATGGGCGCAACCAACAAGGCACACGTGTAATTCGATGACAACGAAGAAACGTTCATTTGCTTCAGTCCCGACAGCCTTAACGGACAAGTAACCGCCTTGGCACAAAACGAACCACCTGTGGTTTCGGTCATCGTTCCGTTGTACAACGCCGCAGCGACGATTACAGCAACTCTGGAATCCATATTAGCCACGCAAACACCGGGCCTCGAAATCATTGTTGTGGATGATGGATCGAAAGATGCTGGATGGAAAGTAGTTCAAGCGTTTAAGAAGGCACACCCCGATTTCAGAATCATCGTGGAACAACATCCGGAAGGCGCTAATCTGGGGGCTGCGAAGACTCGCAATTTCGCAGTGACTCTGGCAAGTGGGCGGTACCTGGCATTTCTGGATGCCGATGATTTGTATCGACCACATCGCTTTACGAACAGCATTGCGATGCTGAACGCAAACGCTGATTTAGCGGCAGTGTTTGGTACTTTCAAATACATTGTTGAGGATGAATCGCACAATGGCCAGGTGCGTGAAGTCAGCAAGGAACTGGATTGGGACGACAGCGACTTCCCGTCTGAACACGACATACCATTTCTGACTCAGCAGCTAACAGGCAAGAGCGGACTTCATACCAGCACTGTGACCATTCGCCGCGAAGTGTTCAAGAAACTTGGCGGCTTCCCAGATCTGAAGTATGTGGACGACCAGGCACTGTGGCTAAAACTATTCGCGACGGAAAAAGTAGCACGCGTCTCAGGACCACATCTCTCACTGTACAGAATACACAGCAACTCGTGGTGTTCAGGTGGAGAGCAATCGCTTGAGTTTTTGTTCGGTCCGGTACTGTCGCGCATGAATGCCCTTGAATGGCTGAAATCGAATTACCCAAACTGCGGCAGCATCGACGAGCTTCGC
The DNA here is from genome assembly GCA_020426345.1 of Planctomycetaceae bacterium. GTDB lineage: Bacteria > Planctomycetota > Planctomycetia > Planctomycetales > Planctomycetaceae > F1-80-MAGs062. Next base: position 19,892 of record JAGQQE010000038.1, on the reverse strand, counting down.
CTAAACCTGCCAGGAAGGCTCTTTCATCGATATTCTGAAGTTGCAGGCCGGGACAAGCTGGCTCGTCAGTACATGACCAGAGTTATGCTGAAGTCTGCCAAACTGAGTCCGGGGATCTTGACTGATCGCCGATTCTGGAGCGTTTTGTTTCGCCTGATGACCCAACGATCGACAAAGTCTGCGTAACATGATTCTTCGTCAATGCCACGTTTCCACCATGCTTAAGGCGGTTTAGCCTTGGTCCATGAAATGGAACTTGTCACTACTATCATTCCGGTCTTCAATCGCGCAGAAATGGTTTGTGATGCCGTTAAAAGCGTGTTGGCGCAGACGTACACAGCGATCGAAGTCGTTCTTGTCGACGATGGCTCAACAGACAATACTCCAAACACATTGCGACGGCTGCAGCAGCAACACCCAACCAGAATCAAACTAGTGCGTCAGGATAATGCGGGGCCCGGGGCGGCTCGCAACAAGGGCTTTCAGGTTGCAACAGGAGACTACATTCAATATCTGGACAGCGACGACCTGTTGCATCCTGAAAAGTTCGAAAAGCAGGTTGCGGCACTGAAGACAAGTCCACAATGCGGCGTTTGTTACTGCATCACGTTAAGAACTGATCCGAAAACAAAGCAGCTTGTACCGTGGGCTCGCACAGCAGAACAGATCGACAATATTTTCCCATCCTTCCTGCCGAAGAGAGGCTGGGCAACGCTGACTCCGCTTTGGCGGCGTTCGGTTTGCGATGCGATCGGTCCCTGGAAGCCGTATCGTGTGATGGAAGACTGGGAACATGATCTGCGAGCGGGGATTCTGGGGGTCAAGTCGGTTCATGTGCCGGAAGCTCTCTGCACTGTGGTCGATCACGACCAGAACCGAGCGAGTGGTATGAACGAAGGGTTCACGCCCGAGCGAGTCCGCGATTTCTTTCGAGCACATGAGTCCATCTGGAATATCATGAAGAAAAACGGGCTGACAGACTGGAGCTATCTGCAGCAGTTCAGCCGTACCATGTTCTGGGTCGCTCGCATGTGTGGCGAACGTGCACTAAAGCAGGAAGCGGAAGCGGCACTGCAATACACCGAAGAAATGACCACACTGAATCAACAACTCAGCCCGACGAGACGTTTCCGGCAACTGAAGTCTGTTCTGGGGTGGCGTGCATCGGTTTGGGTTGCGGAATTGCTGAGTAAAGTTCGATCGATGACCAGCCGAAAACAGCCTGCCTACTATGAATGAAACTTCCCATGGTGGGTGTAAAACCTGCAAAATGACCCGTACCGCGACGCCACAGGAATACTGCTCCGCGACATGACAACACTGATTAAGGTCGGCGATAATTATGGTTTGTGTAACCGGCTCTTTCCGTTTGCCAATCTGATTGCTGCCTCGGCTGAATATGGCTTCCGAATTGAACACGCCGGCTTCTCGGAATTCTCAGATTTTTTTGTCGGCACCTGTGGCCAGAAGATCCCCGTCTTCCAGGCAGGCTCAGGCGGTAGGCTCCAACGTCGTCCGCTTGTTCCGGGTTACCACTTTCGGCGGCGGGTCGCACGCAAGTTGGGGATCGAGACGTCCATCATACTGGGGACGGATGACGTTATGGATTTTAGTCTCCCAGCGTCGCAGGATAAGCTCAGGTTATATCATGTTGTTCAACTGAACGGACTGTACTTCTTCGATTCCGTGGCCTTCGAAACTCATGCGGACTTGATTCGTCGGTACTTCTCACCTGTCGAAAAACTTTCTCAGCAGATTTCTGAATTAATCTGGAATTGCCGAACAGAATCGGATCTTCTGATTGGTGTTCACATCCGTCATGGCGATTACAAGACCTTTGCGGACGGACTTATGTACTATACGTTTGCTGAATATCGTGAACTGATGCAACAGGTAGCGAGGTTGTTTCCTGGTCGACGCATTTCGTTTCTGATCTGTTCCAATGCGGAAATCGATCTGTCAGATTTCGGACAACTGTCCGTCACGGTTGCACCGGGGCATCCCGTCGTTGATCTATACGCATTAGCAAGTTGCGACATGATCATTGGGCCGCGAAGCACATATAGCGAATGGGCATCCTTTTACGGTGGCGTCCCACGATACCAGCATCGGAAGAACGGCTACCTACGCAATGGAAAAGAGTGGCCCGGCGTGTCAGTGGAAGACTTCAAGGTGCACACAACTGGTTTTGGCCGTTGCGAAACGGCGCATGTTCTACCCCTGCGGTAAACTTCAACACATGTCCTCCATAAACTTTGGATTATAGAGGACGCATTCGCCACGTGTACCAGAATTGGTCGCGGCAAAATTTGGCCGCAATCAAATCCGAATGTGCGTGCTCATACTCCGGAGTGAAGAATGTTGCATAGAGTCATCAGCCGAGCCAGATGGGCACTCTTAAACATTCCTTGGATCAGAGAATCGCGGGAACGCCGCGCAATTCAGGACTGGCTTTGCAGCGGAAAAGCAGGCGCAACGCCGCATGCCGTAAAGCAGGCGAACTTAAGGCAACTACAGCGGCGATATGAAGTTCAGACGCTGGTCGAAACTGGAACGTTTCGCGCTGATATGATGGTCGCCTTGGGACTGTACTTCGATAAACTGTACTCAATCGAACTATCAGAAGAGCTTTTCAATTATTCCGTACAAAGGTGCCGTGATCTCAAGAACGTTGAGCTATGGCAAGGTGCCAGCGAAGATGTACTTGCCGAAATTTGCTCAAAACTGAAGGGACGGGTGCTTTTTTGGCTGGACGGGCACTTCTCCGGCGGCGACACAGCCCTTGGCAAGACAGAGTGTCCTGTGACAAGTGAATTGGATGTGATTTTTAGTCAATCGCAAATTACCCCCATTGTACTAATTGACGACGCAAGAGAATTCGTTGGGAAACGCAGTTATCCCACAGTCGCAGAGATCGTTCAGCAGGCAAACCAATACAGCCGGATGCATGTGACCGTCTCTGACGATGCTATCTTGATTGTCCCTGAATGCATCTATGGATAATTGCGGTGTGTGGATACTTACGTCAAGTGAGTGCAAGGTGGTCTGTGTACGACGCCAGTCGGGAAGAAGATAATCGCCACATCGGATTTTGAGAACGGAAATCCAGAAATCTGCCATGCTGCTTACAGAGTGTTTGCCGTCAGTTTCAATCGTTATGGCGTGCCTCAATTCCAGAAGCACAGTAGAGGCCACCATTTGTAGTCTGCAGTCCCAATCCATGAAGAACTGGGAACTTATTCTAATAGACGACGGTTCCACAGACGGCACAGAAAAAATACTTCAGCACATTGCAGGCTCTGATTCTCGTATCTCGTACATCTCGCAGCAGAATAATGGACTAACCCAAGCTCTGATTCGAGGCTGTAACCTGGCGAAAGCACCTCTCATCGCAAGGCAGGATGCGGACGATATTTCTCTGCCAAATCGACTCGCGCAGCAACACCAACTCCTGTCAAAACGTCCGGAAGTTGGATTTGTTTCCTGCTTCGCAGACTACATTGGTCCACGTGACGAATATCTGAGCACCGTGATTCGACCTGCGGATAGTATTGAGGCCACAGAGAAGCTGCTGAATGAGCGACTCGGGCCACCGGCTCACGGGACAGTGATGTTCCGCAAGTCGATCTACGATCAGGTTGGTGGCTATCGTCCGCAGTTCTATTACGCTCAGGACTCCGACCTGTGGATGAGAATGGCCGAGGTGTCGCAAATCGCCTACGTGCAGGAATCCTGCTATCGATTTCGGTGGCATGAAAACAGCATCACTGGTTCCGGACGTTCACTGCAGTCGGAATTCGGTCGACTGGGCCAGCTGTGTCGAAAGGCACGCAGGGAAGGCCAGTCAGAACAACCCTGGCTGGAACAGGCTGAGCAATTGCGAGCGGCTATTGTTGAACGCCGCCAACAACCCACGCAAACTTTCGATTCGGCGGCGAAGAAAAGCAGCCAATTGTCAATGACTTATCTGATTGCCTGTCAGTTAGTCGCCAACAAAGATCCACGTGCGCGCTCTTACCTGCGGCAAGTGCTGCGTCACCAACCGTGGCACTGGAGAGCGTGGGTGAGGCTCGCTCAATCGCTGGTTAGCGGCGAGAAGCGAGACGCGAGAAACGAGGTATAACAGTCATGCTGAACGACTCGCCGCTCGCCAATCGCAACTCACCGCTCCGCATTCTGACAGTGGCAAATGTACCGCTCGATCCCAACAGCGGTGCCGCAGGAACGGTGTATTACACCAATATCGCCCTGAGAGAACTAGGACATCAGGTTGACGAGATCTGGGCCGACCAGTTGGGGCCACGGTGGATCGCTCATGGCAATCTGCATTCACTGCTTGAACAGCCACGTGTCTACAGGCGCGAGGTTGTGAAAGCAGTCGCGTCAAATCGATACGACGTCGTGCAGATCAGCCAGCCTCAGGGCTGGCTGGCTGCAAAGGCTCTGAAGCAACGACGATATCAGGGCCTTGTCGTGAATCGCAGTCACGGTGTCGAGTTGCGTGTGAATGAAGTTCTTCCACAGTGGCATCGGCATTTCAATGTGCCGGAATCCCGCTTTCCACCTGTTACAAAATTTCTGCAAAGACTGCTGGACTGTCAATGGCATCATACGGCGCGTTGGTTTGATGTCATCGTGACGGGGTGCAGTCAGGATCGGCAATGTGTGCTGCGCCGAACTTTGGCACGACGGGTGGAGGTGATTCCTCATGGTATCCATCAGTCGTTCCTTGATGAGCCCGTCAAGCGATCCACAGGGCAAACTTGCAGGGCATTGCATGTCGGGCAATATGCTTTCTTCAAAGGCAGTAGCCTGCTGATCGATATCCTGAACAAGTTGCTTTCTCTCAACAGGCAACTTGAATTCACGTGGGTCTGTTCGAAATCACATCATCAGATCATTCGCGATCAGCTTGCCGCCGAAATACAGGATCGAGTTAATCTGGTCGACTGGATGCCTCAGACGGCGCTGCTTCAGTTTTTTGACAGTCACAACATATTTGTTTTTCCCAGCTTCTTTGAAGGTTTTGGGAAAGCGCCCTTTGAAGCAATGGCCAGAGGGTTGTGCGTCGTGGCCAGTGACGACGGTGGAATGCACGATTTAATTCGTGACGGCCAGTCTGGTTTTCTATGTCCTGTCGGAAGTACGGAGTCGTTTGTATCAAAGATACAGACGCTCTACCATGATTCTGAGCTGCGTAACAAGATGGGCCTGGCATCCGTGCAGGTTGCGAAGTTGCTGAGCTGGGCCAATTGCGCTGCGGCTTACGAACAGCTTTATCAACAATCCAGGGAATACCGCAGTGTGGTTTGATGACCCGTCAATCGTGCGGCAGTTCTCGTGGCCAATGCGCGTCTGGTCAGCATACGCCAGGCGATTCTGCAATAGAGCTACTGGTGTGGTACGCGGAGGCACATTTATGCTCCGACAGATGGATCGGTTGTATCGCCTGCTGGGTTGGTCCGAAATCGCAACCGTAAATTTGCACGGCAAATCTGTTTGTGTGCGTATGTTCGACAGTCGTCTTCAGGCGGTTGTTGATGAATTGCGGGGCCAGTCGCGAATCTCCATCGCAATTCGAACGTTTTTGAACGAAGGCGATACGTTTTTGGACATAGGGGCAAATCACGGCTCGTACAGCATTCTGGCTGCTTCTATCCTGAAGGGAACAGGGCGGATTGTGGCCTTTGAGCCGTTTCTGAAACTTGCTGAGTGTGTAGAAAAATCTCTGACACTGAGTTCGCATAATTGCTGGGACGTAATGCGAATTGCACTCTCTGATAAGGCTGGCACTTGCCAGTTTTATTTTGATAGCACTGGTTCGGGGACCGGGAGCGTCTTCGGCAACTTCTCGGACAATGCCAAACACAGTTGTACCGTGGAAATGACGCCACTGGATTCAATCACCGAACAGCTGCGGGTGGTGGGGAGTGTATTGATTAAACTGGATGTGGAAGGCAGTGAGTTCAATGTGTTGAATGGCGCGAGGGGGTTGCTGCGGCGTTTCAGGCCCACAATAATTCTTGAAACTAATCCCGAGAGTGCCAGTGCTGCCGGACACTCCTTATCAGATCTGGTGCAACTGCTGGCGGAAGAGGGATACACCGATTTCATTGACACAAGAAACTTTGCTCAAACACTCAGCGTAGGTCAATTGGATCTGTCACGTCAGGGCGATCTTGTGGCTGTGGGTGGTCAACCAGCCATCCGTTGCTCGTCGCAGATGTGAATTCAGCAATTGACATCTAAACCGAGATGTAGCCCCATGAGGGCACTTTCCTGCTTGCAAATCTCACCAGCAGAATCGGACAAAGCCCGATGTTTAAAAATAACCCCATCCTGTATTGGTTGACGTATGCAGCTGGTTTGCAACCTGCCTTAACGCAAACGACCGTTGCGGAACAGCAGTGTCTAATCAAACATGCCACCGGGAAACGAAAGTTGGTTGAAATCGGCGTGTGGCACGGTGTCAACACGCGGCATTTCAGAGAAGTCATGAACGCCAGTGGGACGTTATATGCCGTTGACCCATTCCCCGCAGGAAGATTCTCAACGTCCTGGCAGAAGAAGATTGCGCGACGGGAGGGAGAGTTGTGTCGAAATGGAAGTCTTGTCTGGCTGGAGCAGTACAGCAATAAAGCGATCGAACGATTTATGGAGGATGATGGCGGCCTGGTTGATTTCTTGTTCATCGACGGTGACCACAGTTACGATGGAGTGAAGACAGATTGGTCACTCTGGTCCCGGTTGATTGCGGTCAATGGTATCGTTGCACTTCACGATAGCCGGTCTTACTCGGGACGCCAGATTAATCACGTTGGAGCAGCGAAGTTCACGCAGGACGTAATTGTTCATGACACAGGATTTCGTGTCATTGACGAGATTGATTCGATTACTGTGCTGCAAAGGAATGGCGAGTGAACCATAAGGATGCTCTCCGGGAACGACCGCAGAGAACGGAAAACGGAGTGCTCGATAATCGGCCTCTTCCGGTCACCGTCGTTGTTCCCACGTACCACCGAGAGAGTGTGTTGCTGGACACGATTGACGTGGTTCTTGAGCAGGATCCGCCGCCAGCGGAAGTGCTGATTGTGGATCAGTCACCGACTCATGAAGCGACCACGTCCCGGCAATTGCACAGCTGGCACGCCCAGGGCCAGATTCACTGGATACGCCTCACAGAGCCCTCGATTCCGAAGTCCATGAATCATGGTCTGGCACTGGCCAGGGAGCCGATTGTTCTGTTTCTGGATGATGATGTGACGGCTTCGCCTGATCTCGTGTCGGCTCATGCAACAGCGCACGGCAGCCATCCGCAAGTGGTCGCGGTTGTTGGGCAGGTTCTGCAGCCAGGAGAGATTTCTCAATCCGTCCCCGTCAACTGCCCTCGCACGGGACTGAGTGCCGATCTGGACTTTCCCTTTTTCAACTCGCTGGAACAACCGGTCGCCAACGTGATGGCCGGGAACCTGTCTGTCAAGCGTGAGTTTGCTCTGCAGATTGGCGGCTTTGATGAAAATTTTACCGGCGTGGCTTATCGATTTGAAAGCGAGTTCGCTCGCCGACTGATCGCGGCAGGCGGCGAGATCCTGTTTTGTCCGTCTGCTTCAATCAATCATCTGCGAGCGGACCGGGGCGGCACGCGGTCTACGGGCAGCCATCTGACCAGTGCCGATCCAAAATACGGAATTGGTGATTATTATTTTGCGTTTCTTTGCGGAGAGTGTGGCGAGGCGTGGCGTTATGCTCTTTATCGAATGTACCGTGAAGTGCGGACAAAGTTTCACTTGACTCATCCGTGGTGGATCCCTGTGAAGTTGGTGGGAGAGTTGAGAGCGATGTATGCCGGGTATTCCATGGCTAAGCGGAAGCGAAGAGAAGCACGCAACGAAAGGCGATAAGCCAACCGCATGTGACTGGAGCCATTGGTTGTTGATGATCGAGTGATGAGCAACATAGAATCAAAGGCCGTCAATCAAACGCTCTAAAACGGAAGCCACTGACAATGCAGTCACCATTCCCTGGAATGGATCCCTATCTTGAAGCTCCGAGTTTGTGGCCAGACGTGCATCATGAATTATTGTCCGTGGCCCGCGAGTTACTCAACCGCCGTTTGCGACCTCAATACCACGTGCGAGTCGAAGAGCGAGTTTATGTTTTCGATGAGAACGATCCTGGACGAAATGCGGTCATCCCTGACTTGGAGGCTCAGAAAAGGGGTCAGGAACCAATAGACAAATGGCCCGAAGGGTGCTCCGCACTATTCGTTCCTGACCCCTTTTCTGAGGCCTTCGCTCGTAGAGGGGCTATCTGAAACTCTTCACGGCGCTGAAGGCTGCCCGTAGTGGTCCTTAGGCGTGCGGCAGATGAGAATCTACCTGCCGCGAGACAGGTATGACGGACTTCCAGTCCGTCGATGAAGCGGCTCGGCGGACTGGAAGTCCGTCGTACGGGCACGACCTCATCTGCCGCTCGCCTTAAACAAGCGATGTTTGGAGTGCGATGGTTCGGTATTCGCTTTTTCAGGGGACATTCGTGTTTCGAGCGGCCGCGTTATTCACCTGAAATCTCCAATGGAGTGAAATCCAAAGCGGCGACAAGTCGCCGCACTCCATAAACCTCGCCTGCTTAAGGACTCGTTTGCCGGCCCGGCAGACCCCATACCCCATGCCATCTCACTCCTTGTCACTCGCCACTCCCGGCTCCGACGCTTCCTCCCAGCGACCCCGACTGGCGGTTGTGATTTCCCACCCGATTCAGCACTTTGCGCCGCTGTTTCGTGAGCTGTCCACACGTGGCAGTCTGGATTTGAAGGTTTTTTACTGCTGTGACTGGGGTGTAAAGGAGTACCGGGACGCCGATTTCGGGCATTCGTTTCAATGGAATATTCCACTGCTGGACGGTTACGATAGCGAATTCCTGCCGATTGCGGTCCGTCCGCGTGACCTGAGCTTCTTCTCGATTGATAATCCGGACGTGAGTACTCGACTGAGCGAATTCGATCCGGATGCCGTTTGGGTTCATGGTTACGGCCACCGAACTTCCTGGCGCGTTTTTCGGTGGGCAAAACGAAATCAACGGCGGATTCTGTATTTTGGTGATTCGGAACAGCTGGCCCCTCGGGGGTGGAAATCACGACTGTTGAAGCGTCTGATCCTGCCGCGTTTTTTCGCTGGGTGCGATCGGTTTCTGACCATTGGTGATCACAACGAGAACTATTACCGTCACTACGGTGTTGCAGACAACAGGATGATTCGTGGCTCGTTTCCGGTTGATGTCAGCCGCTTTCAGGCTGCGGCTGCGGATATCGACTCTCAGGTCCGAGATCGCCTGCGAGCTGAGTACGGACTTCGTCCGGATGCAGTCGTTGCTTTGTTTGTGGGAAAGTTCATTGGGATTAAGCGGCCGCTGGATCTGGTGCACGCTGTGAGTTTGTTGCGCGACCGCGGGGTCGATCTTCAGGCGTTTATGCTGGGAAGCGGTCCCCTGGATCAGGAAGCCCGATCGCTGATCGCGGAAAAGAATCTGGGTGAATATGTTGTGCTGCCGGGGTTTGTGAATCAGGCAGAGCTGCCTCGATTGCTGGCACTCGGAGATCTGCTTGTGATGCCTTCGGAAAAAGATCCGCATCCGCTGGTCGTGACCGAGGCGATGTCTGTCGGGAACGCCATCGTGGCCAGCGATCGTGTGGGTTGTGTTGGGCCGACGGATGCGGCACGTCCGGAGGAGAATACGTGCGTTTACCAGTGCGGAAATATTGAACAGTTGGCCAAAACACTGCAAATGCTGGCAGAATCTCCGGAAAAACTGCAGGTATTTCGTCAGCGATCACGCGAACTGGTCTGGACTCAGGACGTGGGTGTCATGGCGGATGCTGTCGACAAGGCTGTGAAAGGTAATTTGTGAACGGACTCGAAGTTGCCTGGTACAGCATGGTGGCGCTGGCCTGCCTGATGTCGGTTGCCGACTGGCGAAAGGGAATCTACGTCGGCATTCTGATTGACGTGCTGCGTGATCCGGTCCGTAAGTTGTTACCGGAACAGCCCGTCTTGATTACTTTATCGGGAGCCATTGTCTGGGGAGTCATTGTTTTTGCGGCGGTGTCTTCCCAACAGGGATCGCTGCGTGAGCTTTATCGTCAGTACCCGCGGTTGAAGCAGGCCATGCTGCTTCTGGCACTGGCGATCATCCCGGCGGCCGGCCTGACGACGATCAGTTACTCCCGTGGCTGGCTGGTGGCACTGATCGGAGCATCATCGTACGTGCTTCCGGCGATCGGTGTTCTGGCCGGATATGCATTTCTCCGCGGTGAGGCTCAGGTAAAGCGACTCCTGCGTTGGTATATCATCGTCAACATGATCATGCTGGTCAGCGTGCCTATGGAGTATCTGGAATGGAACATACCCGCTCTGGGAGGCATCGAATACGACTGGATTCGGTATCGAACCGGTTACATTGTGGACCTGATGTGCGGCTGGTATCGGAGTCCGGATATCATGGGGCTGCATGCGGCTCACGTGATCATGTTCAGTCTTTTGCTGGCCATTCGATCCCGGACGGAGTCTCAGTTGTTGTGGCTGGGGCCCGTTCTGTTTGCCGGATTTTGCGTCCTGGTTTCAGGCCGCCGCAAGATGATCGGGGTTCCTTTGGTATTCCTGACCGCCTATGTGGGGATTGGCATGTTTTTGGGGATGCGGCGGCTGAATCGACTCGCCGGTTATTCTCTGATGACCGCTCTCACAGGTGCTGCCATTGCCGTGATTTTCTGGGATCCCTCTCAGTCGTCGGAATACACGGACTTTGCGAGCAGCCTGTTCACGGAGGGGGCATCACGCAGCAATGAAGTGATCGTTGGGTCTACGATCGGAACACTTCAGCAGTTGGGAATTCTGGGGGCTGGGCTGGGAACAGCAACTCAAGGGCGATATTACGTCTGGAAACCTCGGGAAGGTCCGCGAACTTGGCAGGAAGACGGCGTCAGTCGCCTGTTTGTGGAATTCGGCGTTCCCGGAGTCTTGTTGTTGTGCATAGCGTTTGTACTGGTGTTGACAGCGATGCTCAGAGCATTGCGTTCCTGTCGTCCTCAAAGTAATGAACAACTGCTTCAGGTCGGACTGATTTCTGTGGTCATTGGGGATGCCGCCTCATTTGCCATCTCGCACCAGCAGTTCAGTGGAGATCCAGTCAGCGGTCTTTTGGTGACGTTACTGGTGGGAATGGTGCTGAGATTTTCCCGGTTGGCTCCGGCATTTCACTTGATGCCGGTACGGTCTTTGAATTCGGAATCGGCAGCTCCCAAACTGACTGACGTATTGGGCCTGCAAGAACTGCAGGACAGTGTTACGAAGAGAAGCGGCTGACGTCGATGCATGTTCTTGTGGCCTGTCATGCCTGGTACGGCGATCTGATTGGTGGTTCGTTTCGGCTGGCTTCGGAGCTCGCCGCGTTTCTGGCAGAACGCGGTCACAGAGTTAGTTTTGTCTGTTGCGCGCAGCCGACTGCGGGTGGGGCACCAATAGAAGACGTGCGCGACCGCCTTCGACTGTTTCGATACCCGGCTCCGGATGGTTCTATGAATCGTTTTGGTCGTCTGCGGTATCATGTGGCTCAGACTCACAGGCTGACCAATCAGATCAACCGCGATTGCCGGGTGGATGCCGCCAGTCTGCACAGTCCACTGCAGGGATTGGGTGCCGCCAAAGCGCTGCGGGGAACCAGGGCCTTTCTGAATTACACGGTCCATTCCCCGTTTGATGATGAACTGCTGAGTAATCATTGCGGGACACCCGGTATTGTTCATCGACTGGCGGCCCGAATTGGAAGACGTATCGATGGCCGCAACGTCCGGCTGGCAGACCGAATCCAAACCGATTCGCAGTTTACGATGGACGTCTTTCACCGGCGTCACGGTCGATCAGCAATGATTCAGAAAGGCATTGTCGCATCAGGATGGGTTGATACAGAACGATTTCGGCCGTTCGTCGATCGGCGGTGTTTGCGACAGGAATTATGGCCGGAGATTTCTGCAGATGTCCCTCTGTTTTTCACTTTGCGACGACTGGAACAGCGGATGGGTCTGGACACCCTGGTCGATGCCTGCTGTCGGCTCAAAGACGAAGGACTTTCGTTTCGGGTTCTGATCGGCGGCAGCGGTTCTCTACGAGAGGGACTGCAGTGGCGTATCGACAAGGCGGACCTGCGGAAGCATGTTCAACTACTCGGAAGACTGCCGGAAGAGGACTTGCCGAAAGCATACGCAGCGGCCGACTGTTTTGTGCTGCCGACTCGGGCTCTGGAATGTTTTGGGCTGATCGTGCTTGAGGCCTTTGCATGCGATACGCCGGTCATCGCATCCGATGTGGCGGCGATCCCGGAACTGGCCGGGCGACAGGGGGCAGAGTGGTTGTTCACGGCCGACAGTGTTGAAGAGCTGGCTGGCCGCATGCGGGCATTCGTTATGAAACAATTGCAGCCAACGGTGGATCTTCGCAGCGTCGCTGAAGAATTCAGTCGGGATGCTGTTCTTCCCCGGTGGGAAGCGTTGTTGACTGCGACGGGAGTGCCATGAGTCGAAATGCATATGCGACGGCTGTTGATCACAAGCCCAGTCCGCATTCACGTACGAATCAACTGGCACGTATGCTGTGGACAGGTGTCCAGTGGATCCTGAGATATTCGCCGCGTCGTCTGTTTGCCGTTCGGGCGATTGTCATTCGCTGGTTTGGCGGAACGCTGGGCCGTAACACACACATCTATCCCAGTTGCCGCATCTGGGCTCCGTGGAATCTGGTGATGGGAGACGCGGCTTGCCTGGGGGACCGAGTAGACTGTTATTCCGTTGGCCGGATCGAACTGGGCAGGGGGGTGGTGATCAGTCAGGATGTGGTCCTGTGTTCGGGAACTCACGACTACAACGATCCGGATTTTCCTTTGATTACCCGTCCGATTCGGATAGAAAATGATGCTTGGATTGCACTCGGTGCTTTCGTCGGTCCGGGAGTCACCATTGGCTGCGGAGCGGTCGTGGGGGCGCGTGCCGTCGTTGTTCGCGACGTGGAACCATGGACCATCGTGGCGGGCAATCCTGCAAGGGTCATTGGCAGGCGAAACCGATTCAGCAGGGATGCTGTTGAGTCAGACATTGGGCATATTCCTTGATCATCCCTGTTACTGTTGTGATTGCCACTCGCAACGAGGCGGCCAATTTGAAACGCTGTCTGGATTCGTTAACCGAATTTGAGCGGGTGATCGTTGTTGATTCCCACAGCACAGACCGAACATGTGAGATTGCCGATGAAGGCGGTGCTGAGGTGGTGCAGTTTGTTCGCACCGCGTCGTATCCGAAGAAGCGTCAATGGGCACTGGAAAATCTTTCGATTGCCACTCCGTGGGTGTTGCTGCTGGATGCGGATGAAGTGGTGCCTCTAAAGCTCAAGGATGAAATTCGTGAGGTCTGCACTGCGGATGAATCTCACGACGGCTATCTGATTCGAAAGGGATTTCACTTTCTGGGACGACGGTTTCGTTTTGGAGGTTTTTCTCATCAGGCGGTGTTGTTGTTTCGGCAGGGAAAAGCAAAGTTTGAACACGTCTTGGATGACGATCCCAGCGGGATGGATATGGAGGTTCATGAACGGCTGATTGTTGACGGTACGGTGGGGCAACTTCATACGCCGCTGATTCACGAAGACTTCAAGGGATTGACGGCCTATATTCAGAAGCACAATCAGTATTCAGACTGGGAAGCTGCGATTCGGTGTCGGTTCATGCAGACCGGACACTGGGGGCGGGAAACCATTCGTCCGAATTTATTTGGTAATATTCAGGAACGTCGCCGGTTTCTTAAACAGATTCTGGTGCATCTGCCGCTGGAGCACTGGATTTGGTTTCTGACGCACTACTTCGTTTTTCTGGGATGCCTTGAGGGGCGTCCCGGGCTGATCGCCTGTCGCCTGAGATCGCAGTACATCGCTGACGTTAAAGCCAAGATGTATGAGATGAATCGAGATTCCTAGTCAAGGTTGGCACCATGACTGAGTTTTCGCTGACGTACGTTGGAACGATGAACATCTGATGTCCACATTCAATTCAAAATCCTGGTGGCCTTCAAGTCTAATGGCTGCACTGACAGTGGTGGGTATTGGGTTTCTTCCTCTCTCTTACTGGCACATCGCTCACCTGCTGAATAAACCACACTACCAGTTCTTGTTCCTGCTTCCCGTGGCGGTCTGGATGCTTGCTCTGGATATTACGACGGCGGAGGATGATTCGTCCGGAGACCTGTGGGGGCATGTGCTGGGATTGGCCGTGCTGATCACAGGGTTGGCTGGACTGACGGTGGCTGCATGGTACTGGTCACCGTGGCTGGCGGCGGTCAGCCTGATGTTTGCCGGGGCTGGGCTGGTGTCGGCTCGTGAAGGCTGGCCTGGATTTCGTCGCGTATTTCCGCTTTGGGCGTTTTTCTGGATCATCGTCCCGCTGCCATTCGGGTTGGATGAAGATCTGATCGTGAGACTTCGGGCTTTGACGACGCGGATCAGTAGTTCCGTCCTTGACCAGCTGGGAGTTTTTCATGACAGCTACGCCAATATCATTGAATTACCCGGCAAACCACTTTTCATTGCCGATGCCTGCAGCGGCATTCATTCACTCTATGTCCTGCTCGCCGCAGCGCTCTTTCTGGCGGCATACCTGCGTCGGTCACTGATGCATGCAGTTCTGCTTCTGGTAAGTACGTTCTTGTTGGTGCTGGTGGAAAACACTCTGCGAATCGTACTCGTCGCTGTCCTGTGGACGCATCAGTCTGACTTCAGTACGGGATGGAAGCATGAATTTCTTGGCATTCTTCTGTTTGTCGTGTCAATGGCTTTGGTACTGTCCACCGATCAATTGCTTGCTTTTCTTCTGCCCAACAAAATGCCATCGCTGCGGAACCTCTATTACAGAGTTCGATGGGGAATTGTTCCGGAAGCGGCAGTTCGACCGAAGAGGAGTTCCGCCAGGTCGTCGCCTGTTCCCGCATGGCTGGTGAATGCGACAACAGGTCTGGTCGCTTTTTTCCCCGTTGTTGGGCTGGGGCAACTTTTCAGGATGCCGGAGAGTCCGCCGCCGTTAATCGCGGAATTGTACGACGACTTTCGCCTGAAAGAATTCGGACGCGAGTCCATGCCCGATGAGATCGACGGGTTCAGACTGGAATCCTATGACACGGTTGATCGAGTCTTTGGTGATCCCCTGGGGCAGGCGAGTCAGCAGTGGAAATACCGATCCGGCCTGGTGTCGGTCATGATTTCGGTGGACTATCCGTACACAGGGGTACATGATCTTTGTGAGTGCTATTCCGCAATGGGGTGGCACATTTCCGACCGCAGTGTCGTATCAGAAGAAGTTCTTCGGGAACAGAAATATGCAGGCGTTGACGGGCCGGTCGGTGTTGGCCACCTGGAACGGGAAACTTTCGGCGGCGGGCTTTTGTTGTTCAATCTGATCGATCAGGCCGGGCATACCGAAGCCTTGATAAAAGCGCTTGCTCGTGGCGACGCGGATCAGCGAGCCAGTCGGCGTCTGGAATCGTTCGGTTCTGAGTCCTCGGCGAGCAACGCGAAGTCAGAGCCTGTCCCGCCGTGGATTCAGTTTCAGATGTTTGCCCGCACTTCCGGTCCCCCGGACAGAGAGTTGCAGCATCGGTTGACACAGTTTTTTCTGACGGCACGTCAACGTTTAAAAACAGCGATACTTTCCGAACTCGGTTCAGATCTTTCTTCAGAATAATGTACGGACAACGCTCTTATCGCAAATTCCTTCGCTCGACCCGCGAAATCCTGCGCATCGTCTATCGTGTTTTGGTCTCGCCGATCGTTCTTCTGTCCCGGGCCTTTTCATGGCTGGTAGAGGTCATCGAGACGTGGTGGAAGGAACGCCGACTGGTAAATCTTTTGTGGGGACTTCCGGCCGTGGTGCTGGGAGGAGTAACGGTCTACTTTGCACTTGGACATGAAGCAGATTCGCGTTTCGTTCGTGCCGCCCGATATGCGCGGCGAGGTGACGATCTGTTGAAGTCGGGGGAGTACCAGACTGCGTCGCTGCTGTTGGGCAGGGCAGTTTCCCTGAATCCCGCTGACAATGCTGCTGCGTTTTCCCTGGCGAAAGCCTGTTCCGGAGCCGGGGATGGATCGCGGGCTCTGGCAATTCTGGATAGACTTGCGCCGCCGAATGGTATCGGTGACCCGGACGCACACTTGTGGCGGGCGAAGACAATCCTGTCACGTTCGAATATCGGGGAATCTGATCTTCAGGCTGCCGAGTCTCATTTGCTCAATGCCCTGAAGGTTCGAACATCTGATTCTGAAGCGAATGCACTCCTGGGTGAACTCTATTTCCAGACTCAGCTATTCGACCTGGCGGCCCAGAGACTGGGGCAGGCGGTTGAAGAACATCCCGGATACCTGTTGATGTTTGCTAAGGCTGTTTCGCTGACTGGGAATTCACTCAGGGCGAGATCCTTAGCAGAGTCTGCAGAATCGCATTTCCGCCGACTGACAGAGACAGATCCCCGCAACCTGCAGGCCCGGCTTCAGTTGGCAGATTCACTGTTTTTCATGGAGCGTTTCGACGAATCACTCGAGGTTCTGAAACGCGGACTGGAGACCTTTCCCGACGAACAATCGCTGAAAAACGCTGCGGCAAATGTGTTGGTTCGCTGGTCCGATACGCTGAACAATGGCTCTTTGGTGCATCGTCAGGAAAAACTCACCAAGCTCACCAGCGCTCTGGCGTTTAACCCGAATGAACTGTTGGTGTTCGACCGCCTGAACCGCCTCTTCCTGATCAGTGACGACGTCCGCCAGGCAGGTAAGTCGCATCTGCAGCAGAACATCACGGACGGAATTGCAGTTGCAATGAGTCATCTGATTCTCGGAACCATCGCCGACTCCGGCTCAGTGGAATCAGTTTTTCACCTCGAACGGGCCTATGAGGAGTTCCCGTCCGCTTCGGTGATCATCAATAATCTGGCTTGGGCAATTTCACATTCAGAGTCACCAGATCTGGAACGTGCCCTCGATCTGATGAACGGCGTGATACAGCGAGATGACGGCAGTAATCCGGCCTACACCGCCCAATTCCAGGACACTCGCGGACAGATCCTGATTGCTTTAAAGCGCTGGCGAGAAGCGATTTCCGACTTGGAAAGTGCATTGAACGGAATCGGCGACAAAAACAGTGCTCATCAGGGACTCGCTCAGGCGTACGATGCCATTGGGCTCCCAGAAATTGCAGAGCAACACCGCAGAAAAACAACGACGGTAGAGCAAAACCTTTGATATTTTGCTGGAAAAAAACTTCCTGTTTTTCCAAATTCATACTTGGGCCGCTTTTAATCCTTCGTGGACTTTGGGTAAATTATGAGAGACAAGGTAAGACTTTTTTTGGGCGGTATGACCATCCTCTTCAGTCACGGGCGTTCCACAATGAAAATCCTCACTTCTGCATTCTTGATGAGTTTAGTTTCACTGGCGGCATTAAGAGGGTCAGCGTGCAGTGCAGGTCTGATTGCATTTGCTGGCAACGGCCCAAACGCCAGTCCGAATGGTCCAACCACCACTGGTGTGATCAATTCTGCAGTGCTCGCGCAAAACGGAGCTAATAATGGTACGGTGGGGACATTTACGTCAACGGTCACTGCTTGGGCCAAGCCTGACTTGAATCATGGTGGGTTTGAATTGAGTTTCGGCTACGTCGACTTGGGGGTGGCTGGAACGAAGACTTACAATTTTGCCGTCACTGTGAACAATTCTGTTGGACAGGGCTTGTCATCGCCAGTTCAGCCGTCAGCGGTTGGTGACGATATCCAGAACATCGAATTTGAGATCGTCCGCACTGGCTTAGCTGCTGGCACGGTAACATTTGCTGTTGCGAACGCTGGTCCTGCTGGCCCATTCATTTACACTAACGGTGGTGGCAATCAGGTTTTGAGATTTGGTGGGACTAATGGGGGTGGAGTGGCAATTCCTAATGGTGGGTCACATACTTTCAATTTTGACGTCTTGGTCGCAGATGGTGACG
Organism: Planctomycetaceae bacterium; assembly: GCA_020426345.1. Classification (GTDB taxonomy): domain Bacteria; phylum Planctomycetota; class Planctomycetia; order Planctomycetales; family Planctomycetaceae; genus F1-80-MAGs062. The sequence goes on along the minus strand of JAGQQE010000038.1, from coordinate 1,829 downwards.
CTGGTGGAAGTTTCGGTCTGAGAGTCATCGCAAATCCTGAACCTGGAACGATGTTGTTGGCCGCAATGACCCTGATTCCTGGGGGAATTGCTGTTCGTCGTCGACGCCAAGCTAAGGTTCAGTGTTCGTAGGAGCTGTAAGGCAAACAGAACCTCATAGTACTCGTGTCTAAGACCGACGTTTGCGTCGGTCTTTTTTATTTGGCCATCAACATTCGCTGATGAAAACGGCAGATCGCGCCGACCGTGCAGATTTGGTGGTCAGGGGCACGAGGCGATTCAAGCTCTGTTTTACCATTCTGCGAGGAATGCTATTGATGGCAACTACGGTGTTATCCGGGCTGACCGGGGCCAGTATAAGAAGTACTCTTGGATTGATGGCGTTGCTGTGGCTGAGTGATGCTGTCGTGGCTGCCAGTGAAGAGCAGCCGCCCGGTGTTGTGTTGATTCTGGTCGATGATCAGGGTTATTACGATTTGGGGTGTTATGGGGCGACGGAGGTGAGGACGCCGCATGTGGATGCTCTGGCTGCAGAAGGCGTGCGGTTGACGGATTATTATGCGGCGGCTCCCATTTGCAGCCCTTCTCGGGCCGGGTTGTTGACCGGGTGCTATCCGCGGCGGGTGGGGAATCATGTGTGGGTGCATCGAGCGGATTCTGTATCCGGCATTCATCCGGATGAACTGACTCTGGCAGAACTGTTCAGGGAAAACGGCTACGCCACGGCCTGCATCGGGAAATGGCATCTGGGGTTTCATGAACCGTTTCTGCCTCGCAGCCAGGGTTTCGACCATTACTTCGGTCTGCTGCATAATCTTGACCCGGTGGAGGCGGTGTACTTTGATCAGCAGGGCGGTGTTCCGCTGATGCGGAATGATTCGGTTGTCAAACGTCCGGTTGATCCCGCGGAGCTCACCCGGCTGTACACCGACGAAGCCATTCAGTTCATGGAAGCTCATCGTGACCAACCGTTCTTTCTGTACCTGCCGCACACCATGCTGCATGTTCCGTTGGGTGTCAGCGACGAGTTCAGAGGCACGTCTGACTGGGGCGAGTACGGAGACGCGATTCAGGAGCTGGATCATCATGTTGGTCGCCTGATGGAAGCTCTGAAGCGACTGCAGCTTGATCAGAACACCGTCGTGATTTATGCGTCTGACAATGGTCGTGGTCCGGGTCGCACACCGGAACAGAAGATTCGCGGCAACAAGCTGTCGACCTGGGAAGGTGGTCTTCGAGTTCCTGCGATTGCCTGGGGGCCGGGAGTGGGAATTCAGTCCGGAGCGGAATCTTCGGCGGTGGTGCGAGCGATGGACTGGTATCCGACTCTGGCCACTTTTGCCGGCATTCAGGTACCGGAAGATCGAGTGATTGACGGACGCGACATCAGTCCGCTGCTGAAGGGAGAGACCACCGTGGTTCCTCTTCCGGCCATGAAGGCTTCGCTGAATGCGTCGGTCCCGCTGCGGCGACATTGGAATCCGCCGGGGGAATGGGCGTCGCTGATCAATCGCAGTGAGTACAGTGAAGCCTTTTTCTATCACGGCAGCGAGGGAACGTTGTCTGCCGTGCGGTGGCGGAAGTGGAAGCTGTTTCTGAATCCAGGTCCTCAGTTGTATGACCTGTCGAATGATCCGGGTGAGACGACGCCGGTGCGGGCCGCGGACATCATTCGCAAGCTGAGAGGCATGGCGATTTTGTTTCAGGAAGAGATGCAGCGGGATGCTCGACCGGCTGGATATGTGTCTGTCCCTCGTCCGGATGGCCGAACGGAAATTCCGGCCCGGATGCTGGAGGCGTTGAATTCACAGCTGAATGTCACCTATGCCC
>JAGQQE010000388.1 GCA_020426345.1 Planctomycetaceae bacterium | reverse complement strand
AAAATTCACGTTCGTCTTATTCGATCGGTTTCAGTCAATCGACTTGTTTTGATTCTTGAGCGGGCTGACCCACCCGTGGCTTTTCGCCGACAGACTTTCTTGCAGCTCCTGTCTGACGAACAAGCCGTTGCCATTCGTCATCGACCTGCTGATCCAAATTACTTTCCGCCGCATTAATTTGATCCGTTGTCGCTGCCAGTCTTTCCTCAAGTCGCTGCCGATCCTGCCGCATCTGTTCCAGCCGAAGTTCGCGACGCTGCCGTAGTAACTTGCGAATCTGTACTTCCAGTTCAGGATCTCTCGACATCACCCACCTTGCGGTCAACAGGCGAGCTTTGGATTCAAGTTGCCATGATGCAAGATCGGATTTGTATCGCTGTGGAGTTCGTTCGAGACTGCGTTCAAGACGAGTGATCTCAGCAGAAAGCTGTCGAATGGCCCGCTCAAACTCATTCGATTTGGCTGATTGCAGATGACGAAGCAGAACAGCCAATTCCGGGTGGTGCTTGTCAGCAAAAGCCAGCACCAGCTCCGCATCTATCTTCTCTGCCTTCTCGGGAGCTTCAGACTTCGGGCTTCGGACTGTCCCGGCATCCGGTGTGCAGCTCGAAACACGGCCGGTTGCAATACAGGTGACACAGAAGAACACGCCACAGCAAATCAGTTGTCTGGAGGTGCAAATCATTCTCAGAAGACCTCCCGTTCGTCATCGGCGTCAATATCGCGATGTGGCATATCGGCTGCTGCATCCAGCTGAATTGCAGCCAGTAGCCACGTTGGCACATTCAGTTCGTCTTCAATCTCCTGGTCAGGACTGTCGCCTGCCCAAATAGACGATGGTTCCTGAAATGCACTTTCAACTGCGTAGAGCGTAAGAAGTTGTTCTGCGGATCTGAGGTCGTCGCTTGACACGGAATCGGGATCCGCCGCGTCATTCTTGACATGTCCCGCCTTCGTTGACGCAGGCGACGATTGCTGGGCGACGGTTGGCGATTGAAAATGATTGTTCTCGAAACGGCTCACGAAGACGAAACCGAGTGTTAAAGCTGCGAGAGCAATGCCCATGGCCACAATGCTGGAAGATGTATTGGACCGGATCGAATACCGACTGTTCTGATGCAAAGCCGGAGATGGATTGTACTTCGTGAAATGCCATTCGTCGCAGGACATCTTCAGCGTGGACAATAAGCGTGTCGCTTCAATGACGGACTTCTGCAGCCGCTCGTCTTCGAGCAAAGCGTCTTCGAACAACTCCATTTCCGAATCAGAGAGTTCGTCCGCGATGTAGCGAAATGCAAACCACAAACGATCTGCTTCGCTCATCTTCACATCCGGGGAGTAAACTTCACGCGACATGACCACGCTGCCTGCTTCCGTCACAAAAGGTCCTGAAGTTCTGCATCATTCCTCAATTGTTCCAATCCGCGACGCATCCAGGTCAAAACGGTCCCCAGCGGAACATCAATATCCCCGGCAATCTCCGAAAAAGCTTTTCCGATGAAGATTCGCTGGTGGATGACAAGTTGCTGTTTTGGTGGAAGCTGTGCGAGGCATTTCCTGACCTTCTCGATAACCTCTTCCCTCATTGCACTTTGCTCTGCCGACCCACAAGAACCAAGTAAATCCTTCAGCCACTCGAAAGAGCCCTGTTCCACTGCTTTCTGAATTCGATCGGTATCTCTCTTCGCCTCTCGACGCAGTAAACGCGCTTCATTGACCGCAATCCGAAACAGCCAGCCTCTCAGAGTCTCTTCTCGTACCTGAAAGGACGCCTGCATCGCCTTCACTACAGTGCGCTGATAGGCTTCCTCTGCCAGATCTTTACTTCGCAACATCCCCGCCAGAAGGGATTTCAGTTCCACAGCGAAGTCGACACAGGCACGTTCAACCGCGGGATGCCGTTGTGGTGCAGGCTGTTCTTTATCCGACTCCGCCAAACGAACATCTCCAATCACAATTCTCGCTGGCGAAACTACGATGTCGCTGAGCAGCGGATTATTTCAAAATTCTTCTGACAAAGGTCTTCATGCAGAAATTCTCCGGAAAAACGCTTACGGTGCGTACCAAATTGCTTCTGCACGTCTGATCGGGAACCCCCATGTTCGACAAACTCAAAGACATGTTCAATTCAAACAGCCCCCGTGGGGCCGGAGAATACCAATCAGGCAGGGTAGGGGGATTGACCGATGCCGAGATCCTTTCGCGATGGCAAACGCAAACGGTAGATGGCCGACGGGTGGATATCTTTCATCCTGCCCCGGTTGATTCAGCGACAAAGCCCGACGCGGCCGTGCTTTTCCTGCATGGACATGGCCAGGTGATGCTGAACGAAAACCCTGTTTACAGTCGGCTGCTCCTCGAAAATAACCTGATTGCTGTATGTCCGGATGGAAAACGAAGCTGGTGGCTGGATTTGGTTTGTCCTGAGTTCGACCAGCTGCAAACCCCTCAGAGTTGGCTGATCCAGACGCTCCTCCCATTCATCGAACAACAATTTGGAATAGCGACACCGCGAATCGCCGTGTCCGGAGTCAGCATGGGTGGGCAGGGAGCTTTACAACTGGCCTATCGGTACGCCAGCAGATTTCCAGTGGTCGCCGCAATCTCACCTGCCGTGGACTTCCACCAATTGTACGGAAATGGCCTTCCACTCGATGACATCTTCCCGGACATCGAAACATGTCGGCAACACACAGTGGTGCTTAATCTGCATCCGCTCGCGTGGCCACGTTATCAGTTCTTCTGTTGTGACCCCATGGACCATGATTGGTACGAAGGCTGCGCGAGACTGGCAATGAAGCTTTCGTCATCAGGAATCCTGCATGAAAGAGATCTGGAAACATCAGCGGGCGGGCATTCATGGGACTATTTCAACCACATGGCCGCTCCGGTGTTTCAGCACATCCGAAAGGGACTATCAGGAGTGATTTAAAGCCTGCTGTATTCGCTCTTCCGATATTCCGTGATCGGATTAAGGCAACCGCCCGAATGTCATAATCGTAATGTCATCGTTTTGCGGTCGACCGTTCGCGTGTTTGCGGACGTCTGCCAGCAGGGCTTTGCCAAGCTCGTCCGGATCAGTTGAGCCGGCTCTGACGAATTCTTTGACTCGATCCTTCGTGTAAAGATCTCCATCGGGGTCCATCGCTTCGTCAACGCCATCTGTTATCAGCACAAAAAGTTCACCGGGGGCTATTTTTCGCTGATGCACTTCGTATGGATAGTCATCCATAATTCCCACTGGTATGCCAATCATGGCATCCTCAAACTCTTCAACATCACCATTGGGCTTTCTGATCAGAGGGGACATGTGCCCGGCGTTCGCCAGAGTGATGGTGTTTGTCTCCAGATCAATCACGCCCAGAATATAGGTTACAAATCGCCCTTCCACCATGTTGTGACACATGTGAGAGTTGATCCTCGCGATCGCAGTGGCGACGTCGTCTGTGAACGTCATCGTATTCTGAACCACGCTGGACATTCGTGACATGATCAGCGCACCCGGGACTCCTTTTCCCGCAACATCACCGAACGAAATACAAACCTTCGTCCTGCTGATCATGAAACAATCAAAGTAGTCCCCACCGACTTCCTGAGCAGCATCGTAGGAGGCGAAGAAGCGATATCCCGGCACGTCCGGTAGTTTCTCGGGCAAAAGAGCTCGTTGCACATTACTTGCAATACGCATCTCCTTGTCCTGCTTTTGCTTGTCAAGATACGTCTGCAGCAGTCTAGCATTCTCGTACGAGTGGGCGGCCTGAGATCCGACGGCCAGAAGGATCTCCAGATCATCATCCGTGAAGCGTTTCATCGGATTCTGACTGTCCAGATTGATGACGCCAAACGGTTCGCCTTCCATGTCCAGCAGCGGCACGCACATCATTGAGTGAATCGTCAGACTCGAAATCGACTCGCTGGCGCTGAAGCGAAAATCACTTGCGGCGTCGGCAGAAAGGATGCCTGCCTTATCATTGAGCACACGCTCCAGGACCGTTCGACTTAATCGAACTGATTCATCATCGGCTTCGGATCGCCGCTTTTGGGCGGCCGGAACAAACTTTCCCAATCGTTCGTCACGAATCATGATCGATCCGCGGTCCGCCTGAGGAAAGATGTCAAACAAAGCATCCAGGACCCTTGGGGCGATTTCGTTCAGATCAATCAACCCGGCAAGGCTTTGATTGATCTTCAGTATGCCCTTAAGCTTCTCTTCCGGGCGCACTTCCAGCAGCCCGTATCCCTTGGCTGACGCGGAGCCCATAATCGTGGACGTTCCGCCATCCGCGACATTGAGGCCGAAGTCCAGAATCGATGAGCCACTGCGGTTCAGCTCATCTTCGAAGCGAAATTTGAGTGGGCCGAGTTTGATTCGGTCTCCATCCTTGAGTGGTGACGGCTGATGTTTTTCGACCTGCCGACCATTGACGAACGATCCATTTCCGCTCCCCAGGTCTTCCAGGTAGATGCGGCCGGATTCCTGAACCAGCTGCGCGTGGAATCGCGAAACCATGTTGGAATCCAGCTGGATGTCACAGTCAGGATGCCGCCCCAGCCTCGCCGGGAATGACCCCAGTTCGTAGGGAACCGTCTGACCGTCTTTCAGGAGAACAATTCGAGCCATCGATTGCTCGCTCCGGTAAATCTTCGAGTACGGTTGAGGTGATCATTCACCAAAAATAGTTTCAACGTTACCCCGCAGAACCAGGCGTCCCAGATCGACAGCCCGATCAACAGACCAGCTACGCCCCAGGACAAACTCTTCTGCCAGTACTTTCGCAAGAATCCGTCGGTACATCGCAAACTTGGGAAGTGCAAACTCCAGCTTATACATATCACTGTAGTACCCAATTTGCTTTGTCATCGGAACTGCCTGCAGTCGACTTCGACAATCCTTCTCAATGAAGGTTGGGATGTTCGAATACCACCAGTGCCCGCTGGTAATAACATTCGGGAAGATCCAGGCATAACTGACCAGTTCCTGGTTACTTGTCTCTGACAAAACTGAGATGGGGAATTTCACCTGGGGGAAGGCGTTGAACAGTCGCTTGTACTGGATCAGAGACACTCTCTTATCGTACAGGTCCTGCCCCTGAAAGACTCCGGATTCATAAACCCGTCGATTGACGCCAATCATCAGATCGAATGGCAATTGAAATTCCGCACAATACTCCGCCAGCGTCCAGAAGACGAAGTTGCTGAGGCCCCGCGCCTCATCAGTATTTAATTCTTTGCCGGAAAACACTTTCGAAACGAGTTCGTCTGATGTTCCGACGCCAACAGGTTCCGGGGAAAAATCCGGTGGCAATGAAATCGCGCAGGCGCGAGCTCCACGGGACTTGAAGTGTTGAAACAGCTTGCCAATGGCGTCTTTCAGCGACGCGGCGTTCGAAGGGGAGTCTCCGGTCGCTTTTGTCAGGCGTGCACGCACCTCCGGCTTT
>JAGQQE010000387.1 GCA_020426345.1 Planctomycetaceae bacterium | reverse complement strand
AAATGGAAGGTTCGTCGGCACGTTCACCGGACGGCATGGTGAAAACGCGGACGTCGAATCGCCTCAGCCGGCACTTTGGACCTTGGGCACCATTCACGAACAGCGTGGAGCACAGGAGTTCCCGATCCTCTACGCAGACAATCACACGATGAAAATCAGCGGTCGGAATTTTGATGAATACGCCAGCATCTACGTCGATGGCCATCGTGTGGAAGGCTCCATCGAAGTCACGGACGACGAACAGGAGCAGGTGCTGATTGAACTGGATGAAGTGCCTGAGCAGGGCATGCACTTGATTCAGGTTCAGGCCGAGAACGGCCTGTTCAGCAACGACTTCATCTTCCATGTTACCAAGGATGCTGACGCCGCCGCGGAATTGAAGCAAAGCTTTGCTGAGTCACAGGTCGATGTCCGCGACGCGTTGGCAAACGCCATTGCACGAGGCAACGTGGACGAAGTGAAGAAGCGAACAGAGAATCGGCCACTCCGCATCAACGACCGACGACCCGCAACAGGTTCGACTCCACTTGGCGATGCTGCGTTTCACGGAAACCTGGAAATCGTCAAGTTGCTGATCGATCAGGGTGCCGACGTGAACGCAACCAACTCCGATGGCAATACACCTCTGATTGTGGCTGCATTCATGTGCCGCACCGAAGTGGTTCAGTACCTGCTGCAAAACGGAGCTTCTCTGTCTCACAAAAACACCCGAGGCGACACGGCGCTCGACGTTGTCTCCGGAGACTGGAACGACGGACTCGCAGCACTCTACAAGGGCATCGGCGATGCGACTGGTATCGAAGCTGATCTCATTCGAATCGAGGAAGAAAGGCCGCAGCTTGCTCAATTACTACGAGCAGGGCTGGAAGACTAATGTTGAGTTAATCCGATTCAGCCACCAGCGGACTCAAGACGACGTAAGACCTGCGTAACTCGAGCTCTGCTGACGCCGAGATAGCGGGCCAATTCGGCTCTCGTTTCGACCTCGCCGGAGTCGAGAAGTGACTGGTAGTATCGTGCGATAGCTCATTTCTGGCGGACACGGAGGGGGGGATGTCAGAATGTCTTTCCGGAGGTGATTATGGGCAAGGCTACGAAAGCAGCGTCGACTCGGGTTCGTCGGACGTACACTGATGAATCTGGTTGTGGTTGAGGGATACTCGTTCTGGCGGGCGGCCGATGCGGTTGGCGTGAGTTCGAGGAGCCTTCGCGAATGGCATGAGAAGTTTGCTCCAGCTCTGGAGGCAACTTCTGACGACCCGACTGTGCAGCAGCTTCAGGCAGAGAATCAGCGTCTGCGAAAGGCTCTTCAACAGGCCGAGCTGGAACGCAACATCGTCAGGAGGATTTGAGGGCGGGAGGGTTTCGATTGCTCAGCGCGAGAAGTCGAGCAACCCCGAACCCACAACACGAACCTCGTCACCCCAGCTCCCAGCCACCACTCCGCGCCGACCGCAGTTGAGTTGTGTCAGGGCGACGAGCTTCCATCGCGTTACTAAGAGTATCGCACATCAGCGGCGTTTCCAGGCTGGTGCTGATTGACCAGCCGACGATTCGTCGACTGAACAGGTCGAGCACACAGGTCAGATACACCCATCCCGATGCTGTTGCCAGATACGTGATGTCGGTCACCCATTTTTTGTTGGGGGCATCTGCTGAGAAGTTCTGGTCAAGCACGTAGTCGGCTGGCTTTTTCGAAGGATCGACGCGTGTGGTACGAGGCTTGAACGTTCTGCGAATCCTGCTTTTCAGGCCCATTTCCTTCATCGCTTTCGCCACCGTGTTGCGGCACACGCTTTCGAGTTCCTCGCTTTCCTTCATCGCTTTGGTGATCTTGTAGCTGCCATAGTTGCCATAAGATTCCGCATGAAGCTGCTTCACTTCTTCGTGAATGCGCTGGCTTCTCAACGATCGTTTGCTCTGTTCAGCCTTTGGTGATTTGTAGAAGATGCTGCGAGAAACCTTCAGCACCCGACACATGGCTTTCACCGGAAATTTGTCGCGATGTTCTCTGATCCAGGCACACTTCACTGCGACTCTTTCGCGAAGTACGCCGTGGCTTTTTTTAAGATGTTGCGTTCAAGCTCGGCCTGCTGAAGTGCCTTTCGCAGACGCTGAATCTCCGCCTGAAGCTGCTGCACAGTCGGGTTGTCAGCAGACGCGTCCGGAGCCGGAGCAAACTTCTCATGCCATTCGCGAAGGCTCCTCGAACTCACGCCAACCGCATCGGCCGCACGCTTGAACGAATATCCCTCAACCACAACCAGATTCACCGCATCCCGCTTGAATTCATCCGTATACGTCCGACGAACAACTGTCGACGCTGCTTTCGTAACCTTGCCCATATTCACCTCCGCTAAAACATTCTGACATCCCCCCTCCGTGTCCGCAAGAAATGGGCTATCGCACCCCAGCAACCAGACAAAGATACCGAATAACCAAGAAGCGTTTTCCTGAACTCCGGCGAGGGCTGTGCGGTCGCAGCCGTTGCGTAGCCGGTGAACTCACCGGGTACGGTGCCGCCACTCCCAGTAGTCAGCCCATTCCAAGAGTTGTCCCCGGCGTATCTATGCCAATTCCATACTCGTCGTGATTCATCCACGATGGTCCATTTGTGACCCCACTTTAAGCACCCATAGCTCACGGCACCTGCAATGACTCCAGCCGGAGCGAGTAAGCCTTCATCGACCACGTGTGGATTGTCTTGGCTTACGCACATAACACAGGCCTCGAAATCCTGAGAAAAGTGCGTCAAGTAGCCAGCGAACAATGGGAACTGAACATTCGGAGTATCCTCAAGATCCGCAACTCCGCGTACCGAGGGACGTCCTGATTTTGGATGCCAGTGGCAAGGAGCCATAACTGAGTTGGCAGAGTATGGCACACCACATATTCCATCATCTACTTTCCAGTCGTGGCTCGGATACGGAACAGCACTCAGGATCTGAACATAATTGATTTGCTGCTTTACAATCTGAACAAATCCAATTTTTTCACAACAACAGCAGCCAATAGAATTAAGGAAACCATCATTGGGCTTGAATTGCACGTTTATGTGAGAGAACCAGCGCGCCCGCCAAAGCGAAGTGCTGTCCCACATTGTATCAAGTTTTATTGCTGAAAACTCACCTCGCCCAGGAATGAAGCTTATGTCAGCCCAGGGTGCCGGGTGACAGCGAAGACCGCTTGGGTCAATGAAGTCCGCGACCCGATTCCGTACATGGCAATAGCTCGAGATTCGGCCATCTGCGGTTTGAAAGTAGGACGTGCTGCTACTTTGCAGTGGATCTTCTGAGACCCACCGTGCCACCGGTGGCTGATACATTCTCGCTCTGACATAGAATTGCCCTGTGCTTTCGTCGGTGTAGTACCCGTACCTTCCGCCCCATTTGAACGGCATGGTGGTGGAGCCGGTTTCTGCGACGGTGTTTCCCCATGCGTCGTAGAGGTAGGTGTCGGTGACGGTGCCTGATTCATCCGTGAGGAATCGCGTGCTGCCGAGGGCGTCGGCGTGGAGGGTGCTGGTGGTGCCGTCTCGGTGCTGACTGATGACTCCGCCGTACTGCTGTGGTTCGTTCGTGTAGCTGGCTTTGACGGCTCCTGTGCCATCCAGCTCATGGGACGCACAGTCGAACACCGGATCCCAGACGAAGATTGTAGTCGCGCCCATGCTTTACGGCTCCTGAATCTGAATGCGGCGATTACTGTTCTATTGTGTGAGATACTCTTGTCCGAATTCAACTATTCTGAATCTGTGATCTTCAATCCCAACGTGACGAAGGATCGGACTTAAATGAGGAGAAAACGCTATCAAAGGATGGGGCTTGTTATCTCTCACATTAACGGATAATACGTGCCACTGCATGACAGCCGTCTCTAGGTCACTGAACGCCAAACTGTCAGAACTCGTAATTGGTTGCAGGACAAATGTGACGCGCATTGAGCCTTTGCTTATATCGGGAGGAGACAAACAAACGACATAGCATCCACGAGGATAAGCGCTGGGGCCAAACATAGTATCGCAGTTGACGATTCTAATAGTTTTCATCCATTCAGCTGGGATACCGACGCGATTGACTATCTCGTGAAGCGATCTTCCTTCTACGGCTTCCGAATAAAGACGCTGCACCAATACTGACGTTCTGCACCGGTCGCAATGCCTACTGCTCGAAATCAAATCACATGCTCTTTCGCTGCTGGTAACCGCATTAACGCAATGCGAACAGCGACACTGGAAGTCGAGTTGCACATCAGGGTTAAAACAGAGGAAGATGGCATACGCGGCCACTGATACAATAACAAAGATGAGCGCGGCGCGACAGAGATTCTTACCTGCTCCAATGTTCATACGATCTCCGCCAATAACCACAACGGCAATGTGTCCGCTTTCTCCGAGAATCGCGGAACCAATCAAATGTGCAATGCTACCAACATTCGTAATGCCTCACGTTTACAACATGATGACGCACTATGTGGGCCATTATTCGGTCGACGTTGGGGTGCCTAGTTGCTTGCAGCAACTCCAGCGAAGCCAGAGGCTGTGGCTTCGCCAACTGCTCTCAGGCTTTTCGACTCCAGTCGTTGGATTCCGACAAACAGGTTTCTCGCGTGACGACTCTGCATGCCCAGACTCTGGAACCTGTCCTTTTTGCATGGAACTCGGTATTCTCCCAAGGCATTCTGTGTATAACCCTATAATTTCCCACGTGCCTTGGGTACACCCAGGGATTTCCAGAGTCCCGTACGTGTCGTCGGCCGAATTTGGTGAGTTTCGCAACTTGTCGATTACCACTTGCGACTGCGGCGGAAATTCCCATGCCTCGTAAAAATCGAGAGGATTCTCGATGCTGAGGCGTTCGGCCTGCTCGGTAGTAATGTCGGTATTGTCGCAGCGTTGAATCTTAACCGTACGACGAATGTGCTGTAGAACATACCGATAAGTGTTCGAAGCCTCTCGCTTAGCCCACTTAATATTCCAACGGAATCCGCCACACGGTCCGTACTCGGTAGACGTTTGGGTAATCAGTATTCCAGGCCATCTTGTGATATCGGGATCTTCCGGAATTGAGCTCCAGATTGACTGATCACTTTGTTTTGGGATGTGATAGACCACCTCGGTTTCTGAACGCTGACAGTCTTGACAATATAGACCAGTCGGGTCGGTCGCAGCTGGCGAATGGTTTTGGCAATAAACGTATGGCATAAAAGGGAATGCCAAGATCGGATCGGCACTGCACCATCGTGCCCCGGTCGGCTGGTATATCCTTGCCCGAACGTAGACCTGCGTTGTTGATTCATCAGAGTAGTAACCATACTTTCCGACCCATTTGAATGGCATGGTGGTGGAGCCGGTTTCTGCGATGGTATTTCCCCATGCGTCGTAGAGGTAGGTGTCGGTGACAGTGCCTGTTTCGTCCGTCAGGAATCGGGTGCTGCCGAGGGCGTCGGCGTGGAGGGTGC
>JAGQQE010000386.1 GCA_020426345.1 Planctomycetaceae bacterium | reverse complement strand
TCATGATCATGTGATGAAGTCGTTTCAGCCGCCAGCCGTTTTCGACAAGATCATTGGCCAGCCATTCCAGCAGTTCCGGATGCGTAGGCCGTTCTCCTGAAACACCAAAATCGTTGGGTGTGGTCACCAGGCCACGTCCAAAGTGATGTTGCCATAAGCGGTTGACGATGACTCGGGCCACCAGTGCCCCCGCTCCGGTTCTTGAATCCGTCATCCAGTTTGCAAGAGCGGCCCTCCGAAAACTCGTTCGCCCATGCCCCGACTGCGGCTTTACCTGCCAGTCACTTTCCTGAGCCTCAGCGGGCTTGAGTACCTGAAGAAACCCGGGTGCAGCCACCGCATTTTTCTGATGCACGTCTCCCCGATTCAGAATAAAGGTTTGCGGATAAAAATGGGGAAAGCCGCGACCATCAGCATGGTGGGACATCTTCGGCAGTCCCTCGCTTGTCACCATCACCCGGGTCAATCGGATATCCGGGCCTTTTGCCTTGTGTTGCTGAAGCGCCTGGTGGCGTTTCTGCCACTCCGGAAGCGTCGTTGCAAACCATCGCTGGGCAATCTTCCACGCTTCCGCTGTCTGATCGCCATTCGTCTGAGCCACTTCCAGCGAGTTTGCTATCGCAGGATCAACACCGCTGTCTCCAACAGTGGCAGCCAACCCCGCCTTGTTTCCAATGGAGAAACGAAACCGACCGATCGCGTGCTGAGTATTTGGATGCTGTTGGCGCAGCACGATGGTCCATCGGTGCCCTCGATCCGACCCAATCGTTTCGGCAAAATCGAAGACCGCTGCCTGATCTTTACCGATACCACCCCCATCGACAGCCCACCCGGAAATCGGATCGTCATCGATTGAGGCGTTAACGCTGAGCGAATCCTCATTTTGTTGATGTGTAGCCCGGGCAGTTACCAGCCTGATATCGACCGGTTCTGAGCTGCGTGCCAGAGGTACTACCGAAATCCGGATGTCGCCCAGAGCGAAGTTCCCGTTGGCCGCACGCCCCGGGCCCTGATTGGGCAGAGAATCGTGAACCAGCGTCTCCAGTCGCAGTGCCCCGGCTGTTTTTCCCCGTGACTCTGCGGTGATTGTCACGATGTCTTTATTGGGCGCCTTGCCAACAGCAAGCCAGCTGGCGTCTTCCTGCAACTCAAACTTCGATTGATTCTCAGCCGAAACCGACGAAACAGTGAGTGTTTCCCAGTCGGAGACGGAGTCGCCAGGGATATAACCCGGCAGCCAGGCTGCGAACAACGCCGGTACTTCCGTTTGTTCGAATGCCGCCAGATCCTCCTGCAATTCTGTCAGGCGTTCTTCCCATTCGTTCCTTCGTCCCTGGTTGGCTTTGGGGTCCAGGTCGAGTTCAATTTCACTTCGGATTGTCGAAGTGAAATTCGAAGCCATTCGGTAGTAGTCGACTGAAGGAATCGGATCAAACTTGTGGTCGTGGCAACGAGCACAACCAACGGAAAGTCCGAGGAAGGCCACTCCGGTGGTGGCGACCATGTCGTCAAGTTCGTCGTAGCGTGCAGATTCAAATTCTGCTTCCGTCAGCTGTGTTGGGAATGCCCCGGCACCAAGGAATCCCGTCGCCATCATGGCCAGGGGATTCTCAGGGGCGAGTTCGTCGCCGGCAAGCTGCCACTGAACGAACTGGTCAAACGGCAGATCCTCGTTGAACGCGCGGATCAGGAAATCGCGATAGTGATAGGCATTCGGTCGATCGTAGTCCTGTTCGTAGCCATGCGATTCTGCAAATCGGGCAACGTCCATCCAGTGTCGCGCCCAGCGTTCGCCATAATGCGGCGAATCGAGAAGCCGTGACACCAGGTTCTCCCAGGCATCAGGGCTTGCCTGTTGCTCAAATTCACTTACTTCTTCCATCGTGGCGGGCAGCCCATGCAAATCAAAGGCAGCTCTGCGCACTAAGTTGCGAGATGCGGCCGGGCCGTTCGGCAGGAGGCCCACTTTTTCCTGTGCTGAAAGGATAAACCGATCGATGGGAGTCCGGCACCATTCGACGTGATCCACTTCAGGAATTGGTACCGCACTTAATGGCTGGAATGCCCAGAAGCGGCGATCCGAATCAGTGACTTCCATCGTTGCTGATTGTCGAACCCTTTGCTCCGCCAGCGGCTTGTCATAGGGCGCACCGAGATGAATCCAGTTTCGAATGACTTCGATGTCTGTCTCAGAAAGCTTGTCAGCCTTCAGCGGCATGTGTGGTTCCGCTTCGTGTTTGATCAGCTGAAGAAGATAACTGTCTTTGGCAGATTCACCAACAAAGCCGCTTGCCAGAAGGGAATCACGCGATGACAGATCAAAATCTGCCTTGATCGATTCGCCGCCGTGACAATCAAGACAGTGCTCTGTCAGGATCGGTCGTACACGTTCGCGAAACAATTGCAGTCCCTGCTGCATGCGTTTTGCATGGTCGACCGGAATGCCGGGCTGCTTCGTTGAAGCGTCTTCCTGACCATTGGCAGGTGTAGCAGACAAAGGGTTTAGAAACAGGCCGCACAGCAGGAACCCACAGGCCGCTACGCATGAACAACATCGCCATTTCATTGGATTGAATTCCCGCGGTGGGCCCCGGAGTCTGAAACGCCTCGCAAACGTGTCCATGCGGGGCTTCCGCCTTTCGCCCCATCAGTTTACGCAAGGACATCCTGTAACACGTGGCCGTGAACATCTGTCAGGCGGTAGTCCCGCCCCTGAAATCGATAAGTGAGGCGTTCATGATCGAATCCCAGCAAGTGCATGATGGTGGCCTGCAGATCGTGGACATGTACCTTGTTTTCGACAACGCCAAACCCAAGCTCATCTGTCTGCCCGTAGTTGAATCCACCCTTTACACCGCCACCCGCCATCCACATCGTAAAACAATCAGGATAGTGATCGCGGCCCAGTACTTTGCTGGCGGCTGTCCGGCCTTCGCGGAACGGCGTTCGACCAAATTCTCCACCGCAGATGATCAGAGTATCCTGCAACATGCCCCGTTGCTTCAAATCTCTGATCAGCGCGGCAATAGGCCGATCTGTCTTCGCCCATTTGTTAGTCAGTCCATCGGTCAGTCCTTCGCCCGGCCCGGTACCGTGGAAATCCCAACCCCAGTCGAACAATTGAACGAAGCGCACGCCCTGTTCAACCAGACGTCGCGCCAGCAGGCAATTATTTGCGAAGCTGGCTTGCCCCGGCGTTGCTCCGTAGGCGTCCTGCGTTTCTTTGGTTTCCCTGGTGATGTCCATTACTTCAGGTACGGAAGCCTGCATACGGTAGGCCAGTTCATACTGGGCGATGCGGGTCAGGGTTTCAGGGTGCCCCAGTTGCTGCATCTGAAATTCATTCAGTTGTTTCAGTGCGTCCAGCGATCGCCGGCGCAGGGCTCGATCCATCCCTGCCGGATCGGATGCGTATAGAACCGGATCACCCTTTGATCGACACTGGACACCCTGAAACACGGACGGGAGAAATCCACTGCCGTAGGAATTCGCTCCCCCGTTTGGCTGCACGCCACTGCTGATCAGAACGACGAATCCCGGCAGATCCTGGTTCTCGGTGCCAAGCCCGTAAGTTGCCCAGGCGCCCATTGATGGACGACCGGAACGCGGTGAACCCGTGTAAATCAACAGTTCCGCAGGCGCATGATTGAACTGTTCCGTGTACATGGAATGGATGAAACACATGTCATCTGCGATGCCATGAAAGTTCGGCACCGCATCAGAAAGCCAGGTACCGGATTCACCATACTGGGCGAACTTCCGCGGCGTGCCCAGCAATTTGGGTACACCGGAAGTGAAGGCGAAGGTTCGTCCCTTGAGGAATTCTGCGGGACAGTCTTCTCCCGAACGCCTGACCAACTCGGGTTTGTAGTCGTAGAGATCAAGATTTGGCGGCGAACCGGTCAGGTGCAGGTAAATGACTCGTTTGGCTCTGGCATCAAAATGGGGTCGACGCTCTTCCAGCGGCGACATGGAACTGATTGGAACATCGTCTGCCGCCACGCGGCCGGCAGATGTGGCAGTGGACAGGCCCGTCATTGACGAGAGTGCCATCGCACCAAGACCGAGGCCGCTTGTTCCCATGAAATGTCGTCTCGTCTGCTCAGCCAGTTGTGACTGCTGAGCCCTGAGCCAGTCAGTTGCATTCATTTTGGTTGTTTCGTCTTAAACAGAATTGTGTCGGATGTTCGGCGGGACGGATTCCGGTGCTTATCGTTTCAGAAACATCTCATCCAGATTCAGAATGACATTTCCAACAACAGTCATTGCTCCGGCATCGATTGGGTCCAGACCTTCCGGTAGTTCTCCCAAAGGGTCAGATGCCAGCCGTTTTGCTTCTTCAGGTTGATCTTTGAGTTGATTCACCACGTCTTCATACAAGTCCCTCAGAGCCTGTCGTTCATGATCTGCGGGAAGTCGCAGCAGACATTTCTGGAAGGCATACGCAAGCTGATCGTCGGTCGCATCCGCATGACTTAGTGCGAGGCGAGCCAGTGCCTGAGCCGCTTCGACGAAGACAGGATCGTTGAGCGTAACAAGTGACTGCAGCGGAGTGTTGGTTCTGTTACGTCGAATGGTGCACACTTCGCGATTGGGTGCATCAAAAGTGGCCATCGACGGATAAGGATTGCTGCGACGCCATGTTGTGTAGATCGCTCGCCGATAGCGATCTTCTCCTGTGCTGGTCTGCCAGTCAGTGGAACTTCCAAATGCAGCATTCAATCCGGAGTTAGGCTGCGGAGGCTTCACAGGTGGACCATACATCCTGCGGCTCAGCAGCCCTGAAACGGCCAGCGCCTGGTCACGAACTGCTTCTGCGGACAGACGAACCCGTGGTCCGCGGGCCAGCCATCGATTATCCGAATCGAGGGCGAAGCTCTCGGCCGTTACTTTTGAGCTCTGCCGATATGTCGCAGAAGTCACGATCAGCTTGATCAGGGCCTTTCTGTCCCAGTGGTTCTCAATGGCTTCAACGGCCAGCCAGTCCAGCAAGTCAGGATGTGTTGGCAGTTCGCCCTGTGATCCGAACTCTTCGCTGGTGACGACGATTCCGCGACCGAACAATGATTCCCAGTAACGATTCATGAGCACGCGTGCCGTAAGTGGGTTGTCGCTGTCAACCAGCCATCTCGCAAGTGCCAGTCGGTTTGGCCGACCACCGGAATCCACTGTCAGCAGTGAATCTTTCATGGGATAAAGTGCGGCAGGAACACCTTCCGTGACCTCAGGGCCTTTATCCAGGTAACTTCCGCGATACTGGAGGTGTGTGACTCGTCGGTTGTTTGCCAGTTCGCGAAAGATCGGCACTGAAGTCGCCGGCTTCATCTCGCTGAGTTGCTTTTCTGCTTTTGCAAGCAACTTTCGTGTTGCATCAAGTGATGGGGCAATTGTGCGACGAAAGTAGGCTGCCAGGTCAGCTGCCTGCCCAGCGGTTCGATCACTGACTTTCGTCTCAACGATATCCAGCAACATGGATGGAA
>JAGQQE010000385.1 GCA_020426345.1 Planctomycetaceae bacterium | reverse complement strand
TGGAAATCCCGAGCACTGATCGGATGAGCCTGTTCGTCATGTTGTTCAATTCGCGTCAGCAGCCGAACCAGAGAATGGGCTGAAACACCCGATTCTTCAACAGGTTGTGGAGTCGTCCTTTCACGGGTGCCCATAATCTCCGGCGAGCTTTGCGCGTGGCTGGCTGTGGCCATTTCCCGTTCTCGACGAATGGCTGCGTTCAGGACGCGTGCGAGACTGCGAAGATCACCGGAGACTTCACGGCGCCAGTTATTGACGCCGGTCGAATTTTCGGTTGCCGGTGCCCCCGGGGAATCTGGCTTGCGGCTTAACGCTGCCGTGGAATCTCTTCCTGCCGTGGGACTGGGATGGACAGAAGTACTGTCAACGGCAGCCAACCAGCGTGGTTGCCCAAAATCCGTCACAAACACGCGCAGATCGTCCGTGAGAAGAATACAGCGATCGCTTAATCCACCATGCGACAATCCGAAATTGTGAGCGTGCTGAAGGGCTGAACAGGCTTGCCAGCCGATTTCGATAATGTCCTCAAGGGAAAACACCCTGCCCTGCTGAAACAGCTGATGCAGAGTTGTCGCGTCTACATCCTGCTGCCAGGTCAGGATGCATCCTTCACATTCCCCCGCGCCCAGAAATTCCGGCACCGCCTGATGACGGAGTGATTCCAGCATCTGCAGATCCATTTTCAGCAGCCGCCGGAATTCGGGATTCCTCGAGGCCTGACTGCCAAACACGCACAGAATCACGGGCTGCCCGGATGGATCCACCGCTCGGTACAGGGTTCGCATTCCATTTTCATCAGTCAACTGCTGCTGCTGAAAACTGGACAATAAAACCGGCTGCACGGTTTTCGTCTCCGTGGCGACAATGTCGCTGAATCAAAGTCGCTGAATCTAACTGGTCAGTGGGCTCGCCAAAGGTACGGTAGCCCCGCGTCTGCCTGGATTCCAGTCTTCAACAATCCTCTCAGTTTCGGGGCATGGTCGCGAGTCCATCCATGGTGACCATATCATCGACCTGCATGATTTCTGCGATGTCGACGGTGGCATCCCATTGTTCCATCAATGCCTGCAGGTAGCTGGTGACCACCTGAGACAACGTTTGCTGAGCGACAACCAACTGTGAAAAATCGATTGAGCCACCATCCAGACGGAACCGTTCGTAAACTCCTCGATACACGCGAACCTGATCCGGCAGCAGATCTTTGCGGTAGCTGTCTACGATCACGCGGGCAGATGAGCGACGGGCATGAATTTCTGCGAGCCGGGACAGCAGATCATTTTGTGTTTGCGACAGATCGTTATTGGCACGCACGAGCTGACCATGAGCAGTAGCGATGTTGCCCTGATTCTTGTTGAAAACCGGGACAGGAACCGACACCTGCAAATTGGAAGCGAAATCAGACAGCGGAGTTGTGTCGTCGTGCTGAAACGTTCCGTACACGGTGATGTTTGGAATAGGAGTGACCTGTTGCAGACGCAGGTTGCAGGAAGCACTGGCGATACGCGACCGGGCCGCGGAGATATCAGAATGTCGCACCATCAGAATCCCGGCAGCCTGATCATAATCCAGGTCAGGAATACTCATTTCGACCGAACCGGCAACGGTGTGTCGCGGCAGGTGAGGTGTACCCAGGGTCGCAGCGAGCTGTCGCCACGAAGCCTGCAGATGATTTTGAGCCTGAACAACGCCGTTGCGAGCCTGGACCGCAAACACCCGCAATTGCAGAGGTTCGTAAGGTGCTGCTTCGCCACCGCTGACCAAATCAATCTGGGCTCGAAAGACTTCTTCACTGAGTTTCGCGATGGCCCGATTAAACCGAACCTGTTCCTGAGCCACCAGCAGCTTGAAATACGCGCGGCGAACGTTGCTGGCCAGAGTGATGCGAGCCTTTCGCAATTCGGCCTCAGCGGCTCGCATTTCCATCGCCGCCGCACTTTGTGCAAGGGTGAGCTTATCGGCTGTCACAAATTCCTGCGTGACAAACAGCCCGTTGTAGCCAGCCGTTTTGCCGGTCCCGATGCTGTCTCCTTCATAGCCTACGATTGGGTTGGGATACAAACCGGCCTGCACGGCTGTTCCGCGAGCCTTCTCCACATCCGCGGCTGCCTGACGGATGACCGGACTGTTGTTCAGCGCCATCTGTTGCAGGGATGCCAGTGAGAGTCGGTCCTCGGCCGCAGGGTCGACATTATCCACGACGGGGGCAACATCCGGAAAAAGCGATTCGACAATCGACCGGCGCTGATCCGCCGGCACGGTTGGATCGATGGGCGGCACCCTGAGCGGAGCGGCATCGGAGCCAGGTAAGTCACGGGGGATTTCAAACCGGAGTCCATCCTGAGGTGATGAACTTCCCGGCGTAACAAGGGCTTCGCCCGGGTCTGCCTCGTAATTCTTCTGTCGAGAAATCAGGGAGACCGCAACATCGCCGGTATTGTTGTCGATTCCCGGGGACAGCTGATCGTCCTGTGGATCCATCGGCGTCGAACTGCCAGCGTTCGCATCGGCAATTTCTGCCGACTCGTCAACCGGTGTACTGTCGGCTGGAGTCATTGCTCGGCCGAGAAAGGTAGTCGTGCAGCATTGAACGGCCGGCGTACGACATCCAGCAAGGCCGCAGGCGAGCGTAAGACTCGCACAAAACTGTATCGATAACCAGGATATTCGTCGTGGCACTTTACCGGCCTCCTTGCCGCATTTGACTTTTCGCAGAGTGGCAACGGGACCTCCTGTTCTGCCACCTGTCAACGTTTTCGGTGTAGTTAACGTTTCAACCTGACTATGCTTTCAGGACGCCTGACAGAACCAGTAACCCAATCTGCTGGCATGATCCGCGATGCCGTCACATCTGTCACAAGCCATCAGAAAATGAACAGTTAACTACCCATTGGCGAATGGCAACCTGCTGCGTTTGCGAGGGAGGAATGTCCCGTGAAGGTGCGCAAATGCGTTTGAACGGACGGTTAGCTGTCCGTTGAAAAGCGGGACAGCGACGGAGTTCGGTTCCCGTGCACAGGATTGGCTTTTCACGGGATTTGGATGGAGCAATTCGAGTGATACCGCTGAACGCGTGGCGAATTGAGACGGGGTTGGTAGACTTCTGAGTCTGGTAACTCTGCACTCGCTTGTCTGTCCATCGAACGCCTACCCACATGTCTGAACACCCCATCATTGATGATACTTTTGCCGAAGCATTTCCGATGGTCGGAACGCGGATGATCATCACGGCCATCGATCTGGACCTCGTGTTCATCGCCGCTCAGGAGTTTTGCGGTAATGCGTCCAGCGTCATCGGCTGTGATACAGAGGCCGGGGTCGAGCGATTTCTGGAGGAAGACGAAACGCCCGACGGTCGTCCTGGTGTGTCCGTGCTGGCATTCGCATTCAGCCGGAAGGGGCTGGAGAAGGCCATGGCCGCCCGGGTCGGCCAGAATGTGCTGACCTGCCCAACGACGGCCTGTTATTCCGGACTGATTGACTGCCCCAAAGAGGACCGCATCAAAGTGGGTGCTCAGCTCAGATATTTTGGAGACGGCTTTCAGATTGCAAAGAAGCTTGAGAATCGTCGATTCTGGCGTATTCCGGTGATGGATGGCGAATTTCTTTGCGAGGATGTATTCGGCACAGTGAAAGGAATCGGTGGCGGAAACCTGCTTGTGGCCGGGCGGACTCAGTCCGAAACGCTGGCGGCCGTGCGAGCTGCCGTAGCAGCCATCAGTACACTGAAGGACGTCATCCTGCCGTTTCCGGCTGGCATCGTGCGCAGTGGTTCAAAAGTAGGTTCGAAGTACCCGCAACTGAAAGCCAGTACGAATGACAAATGGTGCCCGACACTGACTGGACAGACTCAAACAGAGCTGCAGGAGGGCGAGAGAGCCGTCTACGAAATTGTAATTGATGGATTCAGCGAGGCCGCTGTCGCCACCGCTATGAAGATCGGGTTGGAGACGGTTTCAGAAATGCCCGGTGTACTGCGAATTTCAGCCGGCAACTATGGTGGCAAACTGGGTCCGCATCACTTCCACCTGCACCGACTACTTCCCTGACACGAATACTGAACTGACACTGTTGTTCAACGCACACTGTTGTTCAACGGACACTGTTGTCCTGCGTCGCATCACAGCTTCGTACCCAAAGCCGCCTGACACCGCCTGAGCTCATAGAACCAGAGTACCCCCAATGACTTCACGACGATTCATCCTGAACGCGGCACGCTCTGCAAAGCAGGGAACGCTGATTAACGTTGGCAAAGATTCAGCAGAATATCAGGAGCTCACCAATACGATGACCATGGAGCCTGGTGACATGGCATCAATTGGTTTAGGTGAAGGCCAGATGGCTATCGTCCGGACAGAATTCGGCGAAGCGCAGTTTCGTTGTGAATCGGGGAAGATTCCTCAGGGAATGATCTTCGTTCCCTATGGCCCACCAACCTGCAAGCTGATGGGCGGCGACACCGACGGGACCGGGATGCCCATGTCGAAGGGCTGGGAAGTCGAAGTCATCCCGCTGTAGGATCGAGAACAGGCTGACCTGTCCCCCGAAGTTCAGCTAACTGTCCGTTGAAAAATCGGGAAAGGCCCGCAGCACGACTGGAAACCGTCGTGTTTTGAGGTTTCCTGCTCGAGCCAGGCCCGTTTTGCAACGGACTGCTGGCAGATCGAATCAGAATGATTCGTCCCGGCGTATCCGGCATTCCTGATCGCGCGATTGTTTGTGGAATGCCGGGCTGGTATTCGACACCCGGGCAAACGTAAATTGGGTCGGGTTATTCGTAATCACGAATTTCTCGCGGCATTGAGAGCACAGGATGTTAAACTCACACTCCGCCCGCGTCACCTGTTGGCCGGTCCATTCAGACTTGACCCGAATCTGATTCATCCGGATGATCAATTTGCCGAAGAATCAGGTAGTTGCTGATCACTCAAAATTTTCACCCCACCCCGGACACGAACATCCCGCCATGAAACAACAACCCATCAATTCCAGGCTGGCCGGGCCACAGAGCCCTCACTTTTCAACGGAAAACGACGCCACCGAAAATGTGGCTCCCTGGACTGAAGTGGAAGAAGGCCGATTTATGCCGCGACGAACCCGTGGCAGCAATCCCGGCCGAGCACTTGGCTGAACCTTCACCGTTCCGTCGTCTGGTCCAGGCGACACCGAATGTAAAGGCTGAGAAACACTTCGCGAAGCACTTAGCCCCTGTCCAACTGCCTCCCCTCGTGAATGGCTGCGAACCTATGACTCTTCAAATCATCAATAACGCCACCTGCACTTTTTGTGGCTGCGTTTGTGACGATATTCAACTGCATCATGACGAAGTTCGCATCCACGAAGCCAGGAAAGCGTGCGTGCTGGGGACGTCATGGTTTCTGAATCACACGGCCGAAGAAAAATACCCGGCCGCCTTGATTGACGGTCAGCCAGCCGCACTGGAAGACGCCATTCAGATGGCGGCGACGCTGCTGCACGAAGCCGACATGCCGCTGGTTTACGGTA
>JAGQQE010000384.1 GCA_020426345.1 Planctomycetaceae bacterium | reverse complement strand
CCGAATGAAATACGTTTCTACATTCCGACCAGCAGCCGTGGATTTCATCCACGCCAGTGACATGGAACTGGTGGCAGCATTGCAACATCCCAATGACTGGCATGCAAGGATGGCTCGACTGGTCCTTCAGGAGCGAGCTTCCAACCGAGAAATTGATGCCGGGGCTGTTGAGCGAATTAAGCTCATGGCGTTGAGAGAAGGAGAGCCTGCCATGCAGCTACGCGCACTCTGGGCTTTGCATGCAACGGGCCGACTTGATGGCGAAACGGCAACCAGTCTCCTGAACGCTGACAGTGAATACATCCGCGCGTGGGTAAGCCAGTTGCTGACTGAAAAGGCTGATCCACAACTGTCTCCTTTCGCCGCTCTGATCGAGAATGCTCGCAACGAATCGTCTCTGCTGGTGCGGCGCTATCTTGCATCGGCAATGCAGCGTGTCCCACCAGATGTGGCATGGCAAATAGCCGAAGGCTTATGCAGCCACGCAGAATCGAATTCGGATCGGGACCTGCCTCGCCTGATTTGGTATGGACTGGCACCTCTCGTTCTGAACGACATCGACAGAGCGCTGGCTCTGGCGGACAAGACGGCCCTGCCTACGATTACGGATCAGATTTTGTGGTACACAGCGGCGCATTCCGCCGAGGCCCGAAACAGAATCGTGAAGCAACTGTCGACCGCCGACGAAGGTCAGCGATCCGAAATGCTATCATTGCTGGCACTGGCTGTACGGGACCAGCGTGGCCTCGAGACGCCGGTTGGATGGCAGTCAGTTGCCGACACTCTTTTCGCCTCGCCGGATTCACAGACCGCCGGTGACGCCGAAGCCATCGGAGCTGCCGTGGGTGACGCAAGAGCGTTCGATCGAATTCGCGAACGCATCACCAGCGGTCAGCTGGACAACAGGGAACTACGTCAGGCCATACAGGTACTGAGCAGCGATAAATCGCCCGCGAATCTGGAGATCTATCTGAAATTGCTGGATCAGCCTGAACTTTCAGTCGTCGTGATCCCCCAACTGGCAGGCTTCAACGATATCACGATTGCAGATGCGTTGCTGGACCGACTTCCTGACGTCAACGGGAGGCAGGCCGTCAATATCACGTCTGCCATGATGGAAACCCTGTGCAGCCGTCCGGCCTGGGCAAGCAGAATACTCGACCGAATTGCTCAGGGAAAACTCGAAAAGTCCCAGCTCACCGCGTTCTATGCTCGACAAATGGCCGCGCTTGGCGACGCTGAACTGAACACACGACTGGAACAAGAATGGGGACGTCTCGGGCAGTCCTCGAAGGAGCTGAAATCGCAGATTCTGTCCCTTTCCGATGCTTACAGGAAGGCACCATTGTGGGCGTACAACGAGCGAAATGGCGAAGCCCACTTCAGGAAACTCTGCTCTCAATGCCATCTGCCGAATGCTCAAACCGAAGCCCTTGCACCTCGACTGGCAGGTTCCGGCTCAAAAGGAATCGACTATCTTGTGGAGAACGTTATCGACCCCAATGCTGTCATCGGCCGTGACTTCCAGGCGCGGATTATTGTGACAACAGAAGGACGAGTCATCACGGGGTTAATTCAAAACGAAAACGAATCAACGCTTACCGTTCGCACACTGAACGAAAGCGTCACCATTGCAAAAGCAGAGATCGAAGAAATAAAGATTTCGGAGAGCTCCTTCATGCCCACCGACATGCTCAAACCATTGAATGACCGGGAACGCATCGAACTGTTCAAGTATCTGATGAGCCTTTAGCGACGGACGTTATGTCCGATGGCGCCTGTTGAGCGTCACGTTTCTGTTGAATTCACGTTTTCACGCAACGCCCATGCGATGGAGTTTCAACGATGACTTATTTGCAGACGATCCGGCAGCAGCTGGTGACAATTTCTCTGGCCTGCGGAATGATCATGGTGTTGCCGCAGTCCTCACCGATATCGGCTGCTGACCTCAGTGTGGGTGCAGCAAAAGTCGACGTGACGCCCGTCAACTTCCCGGTATTTGTCAATGGTGGAATGACGAGCCGCTCCGTCGACAAAGCTGTGACTCCACTGCACGCTCGAGCTGTTGTTGTGGATGATGGTGAGCAACGAGTCGCGATAGTGGTTGTTGACAGCTGCATGATCGGCCGTGATGTGCTCGACGATGCCAAGCACCTGGCAGCAACGCGGACAAAAATCCAACCCGACCATATGCTGATTTCGGCGACTCATACCCACACAGCACCATCATCGATGGCCTGTCTCGGAACAGAAGTTCAGGAAGATTATGTTCCGTATCTGCGGGAGAAAATTGCAGAAGCCATCGCCCAGGCAGAATCCCGGCTTGAGCGTGCCGAAGCCGGATGGGGACTCATCGATGCAGCTGATTACACCGCGCTTCGCCGCTGGATCATTCGCCCGGATCGCATGGCAGTCGATCCATTCGGGAATACGACACTGCGGGCTAACATGCACGCCGGCAGAGTCTGGGATAACGTTACGGGCGAATCAGGGCCCGAGGATCCGGACCTGTCGATGATTGCGTTTCGTGCTCGCGATGGTCGCCCGATTGCAATGCTGGCAAATTTTTCAATGCACTATTTTTCCGGTGTCGAAGCCCTGAATGCCGACTACTTTGGCATGTTCTGTGAAGGGCTTCAAAAGCAGATTGTACCGGAACAGGACCAGCAGCACCCCGAATTCGTTGCCATCATGTCTCATGGATGTAGTGGTGACATCTGGCGACGCGATTACACGCTGCCAAACCAGGACAAATGGGTGAGCCCAACCATCCAGGAATACACGAACGGGCTCATTGACCTGGCGTTTCAAGCGTGGCAGTCGATCCGGTATTCCTCTGAAGGGCCGGTTCGAATGGAGGAACGGCGACTGCCGATGAAGTACCGGGTTCCGGATAAGCAACGGCTGGAATGGGCTCAGCGAATTGTGGCGGAACTTGGTGACAATCCCCCAAAAACGACGGAACAGGTTTACGCGCGCGAACAGATTATCCTTCACGAAAGACAATCCACGGAAATCGTGCTGCAGGCTCTTCGCATTGGCAACATGGCAATCGCTTCGACACCCAATGAAACGTATGCCCTGACCGGCTTGAAAATCAAACTGCAATCGCCCCTGCAACACACAATGGTGATTGAGCTCGCGAATGGCGGCGACGGCTACATACCACCACCCGAGCAGCACCTTCTGGGAGGTTACAATACCTGGGCTGCCCGGTCGGCGGGTCTGGAAGTCACCGCAGAACCCCGCATCGCCGCAGCTGCGATTGAATTGCTGGAGTCCGTCTGTTCTGCTCCCCGCAGGACGTATGCCCCGGGCGAAGGCCCTGCGGCTCAGCAAATTCGCGATCTGAAGCCAATCGCCTGGTACCGGCTCGATGAATTCTCCGGGCCGCATGCCAGCGACGAAACGGGCAATGGACATCATGGTGTAATCGAACCAGCCGTGGCTTACTTTCTGGAAGGGCCGCAATCCGCAGAGTTCTGCGAGAAATCACAGACGAATCGATGTCTTCATCTGGCTGGCAATCGACTCCGAGCCGTTCTTGCAACTCCAGCTGCGGGCCACTCAGTCTCGCTTTGGATCTGGAACGGGATGCCGGCCGATGCTCGCGAGACCAGCGGGTGGTTTCTTTCCAATGATCGCGACTTTGGCCTGAGTCGAAACGGACTGCATCTTGGCGTCGGCGGGACGGCCACGGAACCTGGCTGCCTGATTTTGCAGCACGGGCCGTCCACCGGGGAATCAAAGGTGGGGAAGAATCCACTGCAGCGATGGAAGTTTCACCACGTCGTCTATGTGCGAGAGGGTCGCCAGATAAAGGTTTATCTCGATGGCAACGGCACACCGGAAATCACTGCAACCATCGACAGTAATGGACCAGAGACGGAACAGTGGTTCTTCGGAGGTCGCAGTGATAACGAATCAAATTGGGAAGGTCGGCTGGATGAAGTGGCAGTGTTCAACAGGGCACTTTCTGCTGACGAAGCCGTATCTCTGTTTGTGAAAGGTCGTCAGGACACAGCGACGGTATCCAGCCGCCGCTGACGTGAAAACACGGCAGAATTACGCACCGGCTGCCATGCCCGAACCTACTTTGAACGCCGTGTAGACGGCGAGTGCAAAGAACAACAAGTCCATGGCGTTGAAGCTGTCTTTGAACCCAGCATCCGTGATTTGCCCTCGCATCATATCCGTGAGCATGGCAATGGCAGCCCTGCGTTCTTCCAGTTGTGATTCTTGTTCATCTGGTGGAATCTCGTTCCAACGTTTCTCCGCTTCGGCCCAGATGTCTGCAGGGTAGTCGGCCTCCGATCCTGCTTCGTCAACGGTCATGCCAGGAGCCCAGTTCACTGGCTTTCCTGCAGTCTCCCATTCTTCAACCACTTCATCCGCGATGCCAACGCACATGTCTTCTGATGTCACCGTAATCGTGTCCGCATTGGATAATTCATGGTTGACCAACAGGTGAACTGCGGCATATTTCCCGGCGAGCAACGCAAGAATGGCTCCAAGGACGGCAATCGTACCGGGCACAAACCCATCGGATTCCCCGGCAGCAAAACGGACCGATATCCCAACGAGCAGTCCAATGCCCCAGGCGATCCATCCGATTTCGTGATTCGTTGTATACGTGATTCCGGCCCAGATCGCCGCTCCCACCGCACCGCCGATCAAAGCCGCAATACTGCACTTAATAATGTTGCCCACGTCAGGTTGTCCCTTCCCGATTCACGGGAATCAAATGCGCGAAATACGTCAAAGTGCCGCATTGAAACACTGAAAACAGGGGAACACAAGCGAACACCCAATGGGCGGTGTGTATATTTGCGCAGGGATTTTCTATCCCCGAATGTCGAAGGATCGAAACGTGGTCCGCCCGACGGTTATGCGATCCGACTCTGAATCTCACGAATAAGGCAGCGACAACCGCCGTCATCTCTATTCGGGTCGCCACACGTCAGATCATTCTCGGCGTCAACGGCAAACGTCAGTGCCTGCTGCAGCATTATCTGCCGCAGCTGCGGCATACGTTCCTGCGAAGCAGAGTCCAGGTACATTCGAGCCATATTGAGCCGAACTCGGCCCGCATTGTGTCGATCCTGCAAATGTTCGAAAGCCACGACCGCATTCTGATACTGCTCCCGCGCGAGTTCAGTCTGCCCGGCTTCCCCGTACAGCTCAGCAAGCTCAACATAAAGTGGTCCCAGATCAGCATTAGAAAGCATCTGGACAGGCCCCGTTGCCTGACTGATTTCAGAATCGGTGTCTTCGCCAACCTGATGTTCGTGGGATGCACGTTCCTCCTCAGTCTGGGTCTCTCCCATAGCTTCGTCGTCGACCTCGACGTCTTCAGAATGAACTTCAAAGGAGATGCGGCTCAACATTGAATCCGAGTGGCCGTTCTCCGGAAGTTCATGAAGACGTTGTTTCCGAATCGCATCAATTCGTTCTCGACACACACTCTCAGGGTACTTTACGTTCCTTAAGTCTTCGACTCTCAGGAAAAGGGACTC
>JAGQQE010000383.1 GCA_020426345.1 Planctomycetaceae bacterium | reverse complement strand
TTTGCCGACTCTCCGTTTGGCGGATTCATTGAGATCAAGATCAAGTGAGGTCACAATGTCGAAAGCGGTCTTCTACCATGCTGGTTGTCCTGTCTGCGTTTCTGCCGAACACACGGTCGCTGACGCCCTGAAATCGCCCGTCGAAAAGGTTCACCTTGGCGAAGCCAAAGGGCGAGTTGCGGAGGCGGAGAAGTTGGGGGTGAAATCTGTTCCGGCCTTGGTGATTGACGGGCAGGTCTTTCACATCAATCACGGTGCCGATCTCTCGGTGTTGAAGTAACCATGCAGCCCAATGTCGAATCGATTCACGTTGGTCGCCCTCAGCACTTCTCTGCTGAGGGCGACTCCTCCAAACCATGGTCATCAGCGATCATTAAGCAGGTCGTGACTGGTCGTGTGTTTGTTGGATTCAATGGACTGGAAGGAGACGAGCAGTCCGATCCAGTTCATCATGGCGGGCCGGACAAGGCGGTGCTCGCTTACGCATCATCGCACTATCCGTTCTGGACAGATCGCTATCCCGATTGCGCTCTTACCACAGGTGCCTTTGGTGAAAACCTGACGGTATCGGGACTTGACGAAGTGACGTGCTGTCTCGGTGATGTGTTCGAGATTGGCGGGTGCTTACTCGAAATCTCCCAACCTCGTCAGCCATGTTGGAAGTTGTCGAGAAGATGGGGGTTGCCGAGACTCGCTCAGGAAGTTCAGGACGAGCGGCGAACTGGCTGGTACATGCGAGTGTTACGTGAGGGATTCGTTGAGGCAGGCGACACGGTAACACTCAAGAAACGACCGCATCCGCTTGTCACAATGATGTGGGCACTCGACGTGATGTATGCCAAGCCTCGAAGTCCCACCGACGATGCTCTCTTGGCTGCTCTGCCGCAACTCTCTTTGTCGTGGCGAAAGACGCTGGAATCTCGTGCATCCGGCCTGAAACCTCCCGGCAACAACATGAGACTGTTGGGCGAGTAGGTTCCGGGGACGATGACCGCGTCTTCGTTTCGTGGACTCTATAAGGGCTGAAAGCCCTTGCCCCAAAGGAGCCGACCGGCTCGAGCTTCGAAAACGTTCATGTTGTTCGCTTGCCAAACATGCGCGCACGGAACGCTGATCTGACAGAGTTACACCCGAACGGTGTTGTGGCTGTCTTTGCTGGGAATCCATGTTTCATCCAGCAGCGCGGAGTGGGTTCAGGCTGACGGTGTAGAGTCCGCACCGCCGAAGTTCGCGCAGGACTTCGGCATCGCTGCACAATCGCTGGGAGGTCCATTCCATTTCAATTTCCGGGTTGGAGCCACCGACATAGTCGTGAATCCGTCGGCTGGCCTCAGCCTGAGTTGCACCAGAGGGCAGAATCGCCTCGAAGTGCAGGATCATCCCCGTGGGGGCTGTTGCGTACGTGTCGTAGACATCAACAATCATGATATTGTCTCCCTGACAAGTGACGGGGAACGTTGATCAGCACTCGGTTTGAAATCGACTGATGCCCGCTTTCCTTGCGCCTATGATCAGCAATTCCGGCCGATCGGAGGGACGCGGAAAAAACTCACACCTGGAGGTGCCAGATTATTCTCGGCAATTCGGAGGGGGGGGCTGAGACTGTTTTCGTCAGGAGCTGGAAAATGCTGTGCCAGACCATTCTATGCTGCTTTTGTTGAGGTCGTTTCTCGCACGATTGCTCGCGGGATTTACCTCAGAGGAACCTCGCAAAGCGGAACGATGCGGTCTTTGGAACGGAGAATCTGTCCCAGCGTCACATTCGCAAAGGCCTGTTCGGCGGCCGCGTAAGCTTTGTCCAGTTCCTGATGCAACGGACACAGCCGTGTATGCGACTGGAGTCCAAGCGGACAGTGGCGGATGCGTTCCACAGGACTGACGGCATTGATGACATCCAGAATCGTGATGTCGTCCGGCGAATGAGCCAGTGAATATCCACCAGTCCGCCCCGCACGCGATGTGACCAGATCTGCATCCACCAGATCCTTCAGCACCTTATTCAGGTAGCGGCGCGGAACTTTTGTCTTTTCTGCCAGCGCGTCGGCGCGATCGGCCTGCAGCTTTTCACGAGACAGGCAGGCGACGACTCGCAACGCGTATTCGGCAGTCTTGGAAAGCATAAAATTCATCCTTTGCCCACTCGGGCTAAATCTACACCTTGACGTGTAAGTTTCGGGGTGTATTGTGAGAGTTCATCGGAGTGACCCAAACTCAGAATGCTTTTCGTCGGACAGCGCCATGTTTCAGGGCAATGTCCGGTCAAGGTGACTCAAAATGTCAGATTCAGCAACGTTTTCAGTCGGAAGCTGGTTCCTCCGCAGTTGGAAAATCCCCTCCCCTCCGAGACGGTCAGGCTGGAATCACGCCGCGCCTGCGATCGGGAAAGCATATCAGAGAACTGGCCCCGCTGTCTTTGACGACGATCCGGCCGGGCGCAAAAGCTCCGCGACTTCGGCAACTCGATTGTCAACACGCTGCCGCGGCTGACATGACGGATCGACGTACAGTCGGCACAGTTTTTCATCTTTCCTGGCCTCAGTTGATGATTACCATGAGCACTTCCAGCAAGACCGCACCTCCAAATTCGACTCAGGTGAAACTGCGTCCCCGCGAACATGGGGCCTACTCGATTCTTGGCATGCCGTTGTTAGCGGGGCTGTTGATTGGCGGAGTCACACCGATTGGTGTTCTGACCACAATCGCCGCCGTTGCCGGATTTCTGGCCAACGAGCCGCTGCTGGTGGTCTGGGGAAATCGTGGCCAGAGGGCGAAGCAGTCGGGAACCGCAGCGACGCCGACGCTGATCTGTCTGCTGGTGACGGCAATTGTCTGTGGCGGTGTCGCCCTGTTCCTTGGTTCGATTCCTGTTCAGATCACTCTGTTGTTCAGCCTGCTGTTGGCCGTGTTGGGAATGGTTCTTTCCGTAATGGGGCATCAACGAACGCTGACCGCTCAGATCGTCGGTATTCTCGGGCTGACAATGCCCAGTGCTGTCGTGTTGCTGGCCGGTCAAACGGACAAATGGCTGACACTGGCTCTGACTACCGGCTGGGTATTGGGGAGGATCGCCACAACAACGTCCGTTCGCAGCATCTTCTCTCGGCAGAGAGCGTCACAAAACAGACGTGTTCCTCGCATCCATGATCTGATTCTGTTCTCAGTGGGAGCGGTGTTGATCGCAGGCTGTTTCTCCGGAATTGCTGCCTGGTTGACCACGACGCCACTCCTGCTGGCTGCGGTTCTGCTCCGAATCCGGCCTGCGAGCATTCAGGGGATTCGACGTCTGGGGTGGGAACTGGTTGCCGTCAACATTGTGAGCTGTGCCTGGATGGTGATCTGGTACGCGGGGCCTCACATGGTGGGAGGCTGATCTGCTTCCGACAACACCTTTGCCTGGCAATCACACACGAAAACTTCTTCACAAAACAGGATTTGCAATGAAGCGACTTTGGGTACTGTTCGGACTTGTTGTTTTTGTCTCGTTCCTCGTCCTGGGCTGGATCGGATCGAGGATCTATCAGGAAGCACCTCCAATTCCCGATCAGGTTGTCACGACCGATGGCAGGGTCATCATTGACGAGGGTCAGATTCTTGCCGGGCAGAATGTGTGGCAATCCCTTGGCGGAATGGAAGTCGGTTCCGTCTGGGGACACGGCAGCTATACGGCTCCCGACTGGACAGCGGACTGGCTGCATCGCGAAGCCGAGTTTATTCTGGATCGCTGGGCGAACGGTGAATTCAGCAAACCCTTTGCAGAACTCGACGCCGAGCATCAAGGCCAACTGTCGGCTCGGCTGACGAAACTGTTCCACACAAACACGTATGATCCGGAAACAAAGACGCTGACAATCGATAAACTGCGAGCCGAAGCGTTCGCGTCGAATGTGGAACACTATCACTCTGTGTTCAGAGACGGGAATGCGGACTACGCGATTCCTTCCGGAGCCATTTCAAGCGACGAACGATTGCGGAAAATGTCTGCGTTCTTCTTCTGGACGTCGTGGGCCGCGTCAACGAATCGCCCCGGCGATATCGCCAGCTACACCAATAACTGGCCGCACGAACCGTTGGTCGGAAATCGACCGACTGGCGACAACATCGTCTGGACGGGTGTCAGCATTATCGTGCTGTTGGCTGGAATATCATCCATGGCATGGTGGTACGCATCGCGAAAAGAAGAGGACGAAACGGCCGGGCTGTCGTTTGAAAATGACCCGCTGGCATTGTGGGAGGCAACACCTTCTCAGCGAGCTACCATCAAATACTTCTGGGTGGTTGCCGCACTGATTCTGGTCCAAATGGGGCTTGGAGTCATCACCGCGCATTACGGCGTTGAAGGCGACGGATTTTACGGATTTCCGCTTTCTGACTGGCTGCCGTACAGCGTTTCGCGAACATGGCACGTGCAGATCGGCCTATTCTGGATTGCCACCGCATGGCTGGCAGCGGGCCTGTTCATTGGGCCGTTGGTGAGCGATCACGAACCCAGGTTCCAGCGACTCGGTGTGAACATTCTGTTCGGTGCATTGCTGTTGGTGGTTGTCGGATCGCTGGCGGGCGAATGGTTGAGCGTCATGAATCACATGACCGATTCAACCTCGTTCTACTTCGGCCATCAGGGTTACGAATACGTGGATCTCGGCAGGTTCTGGCAGATTCTGTTGATGGTAGGATTGCTGCTGTGGCTGGTGTTGATGATTCGAGTTCTACTACCGGCACTCCGCCAGACGGGGCACCAAAAACAACTTGTCCTGCTGCTGGCGGTGGCATCGACGGCGATCGCAGGGTTCTACGGAGCGGGTTTGACATGGGGCCAGCATTCGCATCTGACCATGGTGGAATA
This sequence comes from Planctomycetaceae bacterium, assembly GCA_020426345.1. Classification (GTDB taxonomy): domain Bacteria; phylum Planctomycetota; class Planctomycetia; order Planctomycetales; family Planctomycetaceae; genus F1-80-MAGs062. Next base: position 689 of record JAGQQE010000383.1, on the reverse strand, counting down.
CTGGCGATGGTGGGTCGTGCATCTCTGGGTGGAGGGCTTCTTCGAGGTCTTTGCAACCGTTGTCATCGCCTTCGTCTTCATGCGATTGAACCTTGTTCGCCCCGGCATCGCGGCTGCTTCGGCGCTACTGTCGGCGACAATCTTTTTGTCCGGCGGAATCATCGGAACACTGCACCATCTGTACTTCTCCGGAACGCCAACGGTGGCTCTGGTTTGGGGATCAGTCTTCAGTGCGCTGGAGGTTGTTCCCCTGACGTTGATCGGTTTCGACGCGATGCATGACTTGCGGCAATCGCGAAAGTCCCCGTGGGTGCAGCGATACAAATGGCCAATCTATTTCTTTGTTGCGGTAGCGTTCTGGAACATGGTGGGCGCCGGTCTGTTCGGCTTTATGATCAACCCACCGATTGCCCTGTATTACATGCAGGGACTAAATACGACCCCGCTACACGGGCACGCCGCATTATTCGGCGTCTACGGGATGCTGGGAATTGGACTGATGCTGATGTGTCTGCGAGTTCTGATTCCTGCGCGGGAATGGAAAGACGGACTACTCAGATTCTCGTTCTGGACGCTGAACGGAGGCTTAATGGCAATGTGTGTTCTGAGTCTGTTGCCAGTGGGCCTTCTGCAGACAAAGGCATCGGTTGAAACCGGCTACTGGTACGCTCGCAGCAGCGAGTTCATGC
>JAGQQE010000382.1 GCA_020426345.1 Planctomycetaceae bacterium | reverse complement strand
ACGCTGGTTGGGCCATTGAACAGTTTCAGCCTGAACTTCTCACCCGTACGTCGAGAGTGATCCTGAAGAGTTTCGTACAGTGGGTCGTTGACATTAATCAACATGCCGTGGTCGTAATTCTGTTTCAGCCAGGGCTCCAGTTTCTCATCGAACGCGCCAAATAAGGTGCTGATATCTCCTTCACGTTCAACTTCAAAATGGCAGTGAACTCCATAGCGATGACCATGAATATTGCTGCACTTGTCCCTGAGCGTTTCGTTTCGATGTGCGGCGTAGAATTTGTAGTCTTTTTGAATGATCATCGGATAAATCTCGCAACTTCAGCCCGCCCCGATTTCTGAAGACGTCTGAGTGAAGTAGAAAGTGTCAGTTTATGGGAGACGGCAACCAGGTGCCGCCCTCTCTGTTTGAGAAAATCTCATCGCCTGATTCTATCGAAGGTCAGTGGGTGAATGTCCCCATGAGACATCAGGACTTTCTGATTCGGCAGTGTTTTTCTGCCCAAAAGACACTGGACACTGCCATCAAAACCGCGTCGGAACACTTCGATTCTTCATGAAAAGAGCAAGCGGGCAGGTTGCTTGCCGCCACCTGTTTTTAAGCGTGCTAGGCTATCCATAACAGGTTAGCCGTTCTGTTTCGCTGATTCCATTCCTGAATCGAATCACAGGTTTGATGACTGAGAAATCGCACTGTTGACTCCTCCGTGTAAGTCTTGCGAGCCGCTCCGGCTCAATCTTAGGATCGTGTAGCAATGAGTGATACTGCAGTGGAAGCAGTTGACGCTTCTGGCCTTCAGATAAATCGATTCGGAAATCTGCCGGCATTGCCCGAAGTGACCAGTCGCATCATGTCTGCGCTTAAGGATCCGGATATTCGGCCAGGGGAACTGTCCAGGCTGATCACATCGGACGTTGCACTATCCGCTCGCATCCTGAAAGTTGTGAATTCGGTCTTTTACGGACTGCCACGGCAGATCTCAAGTATCGAACGCGCCGTTGTCGTTCTGGGCAGAAATGCAGTCCGCAATATCACCATTGCTGCTTCGATGGCCAAAGTGTTCAATGCAACGGGGCGACTTTCGAATACACGATTCAATATGAAGACACTCTGGACGCATTCGACCGCCACAGCCAGCGCGTCACGACTGCTGTGTCAGGAAATCCATCACGGCGATCCGAATGAGTATTTTCTTGCCGGGTTGACTCATGATATTGGCATCATGGCTGAGCTGTACTGGTCCCACGAATTGCTGGCAGATTGTGTCGATCAGACGATCGTAGACTCCAACGGCGTTCCGGTTAAAGATCTGAGGACATTTGAAATGGCAGCTTTCGGAGCTGACCACGAACAAAGCGGTTGCACGGCTTGCGAAGAATGGAATTTTCCGAAACCCATTGCCGTTGCTGCTGGTTCCCACCACGAACCACTGACGGCTGAAGAAGAACATCGTAAACTGGCCGCGGTCGTTCACATCGCCGACCGCATCAGCGCTTCGTTACCGGAATCATTCCGAGTCGACTTGCCAACGCTGGACGTCTCCGATGATGTCCTCGATGAGCTACGACTGAACCGCGATTCAATGGAGCGTATTCGTGACTTTCTGATTGCCGAGATGGCCGAAGTCCAACAGATCTTTTCGTGACACCACTGTCGGATTGCATGCAACATGCGAAATCGGCTAGCTCCGGATATTCCTGCTGTCCCAGCAAACCTGCAGTCGGTACACTGGACATTGGGATTTGCTTACCGATGATTCCAGCGCGAGCTCAGTGAAATGGACGCACCCATCAACCGACGTGAACTGATTTGCAGTTTGGCGAAAGCGGGCATCATTTCACCATCATTAACGGCAGCTCTGGCCCAGCCAACTGCTCAGTGCTTCGTGAGTCAGGACGATTCTATCACAGTCATCGACACCAACGTGAGCCTCTTTCAATGGCCCTTTCGTCGACTTCCACTCGAACCGACTGCAGTGCTTGCAGCAAAACTTCGGCAACTGAATATCACTGAAGCATGGGCGGGAAGTTTTGAAGGCATTTTTCACCGTGATCTCACGTCTGCCAATGATCGTCTCGCTGCAGAATGTCTGCCATTTCAGGAGTTCCGTCCCGTTGGAACCATCAATCCAATGCTGCCAGGATGGAAGTTCGATCTCGAGCGATGTGTTCGTCATCACCGCATGTCCGGAATCCGATTGTTTCCCGGATATCACGGCTATGCTTTCGATGCGACTTCTGTCGGTCAGTTGCTGGAGATGGCAACTGCTTTCAATGTGTTCATCCAGATCGTCGTTTCCATCGAAGACACCCGGACTCAACCGGAAATGCTGAGGATTCCGGATGCCGATCTGACGGCACTGCCCGATGTCATCGCCAGTCTCCCGACAGCTCGCCTGCAGATTCTCAATCATAAACTGCGAGATCCCTTGCTGAGCAGGTTATCAGATCACCCGGGTGTCTATTTCGATACGGCACGCCTTGAGGGGACAGATTCAATCCCTGAACTCTGCTCAAAATTGCCGAAGCAACGGCTCCTGTTTGGCTCACACGCACCATTTCTGATCCCTGAAGCCGCACTGATTCGGGTCCATGAATCCAACCAACTCGATCTGACGCAATTGCAGGACATTTATCACAACAACGCGTCACGGTTTCTCAGAAATTGAGGACTCGATTCGGCGGATTTCCACGCGTACAAATGCCGTCGTTTCATTTCGAAGCGTCCGGTGGCAGATGGCTTCAGGGTGCGTTTCCGGCTATGCTGGGTCGTTCAGGTGCACTTCGCGACTCCCTGCCAAAGTGCCCGCTCATTCGCATTTGTCTCTCTCTGATCACTCAAATATGACCATTGAAAAAGTGCACGTTAATCTGGCAGCTCGAAGTTACGAGATTCATATTCAAAAGGGGTGCCTTCGCCATGCTGGTGCCACGGCGGGGACCTGGCTGTCCGATGCGTCATCACAACTGCTGAGGGCGTTGGTGATCTCTGATGATGTCGTCTGGAAACTGCACGGCTCGACGGTCATAGACAGTCTCGCCGGCGCGGGAATTGAATCGATCAGCCAAACCGTTCCGTCGGGAGAAACATCCAAGTCTTACCAGCAGGTTCAGCGGTTATACGACACTCTGGTCGATATGGCAGCCGACCGAAAAACAATCGTCATCGCGATGGGAGGAGGCGTTGTGGGCGACCTCGCAGGATTCGTGGCTGCAACCTACGCGCGGGGGCTCCGGTTCGTTCAGATTCCAACCACACTGCTGGCGATGGTTGACAGTTCTGTGGGAGGAAAAACCGGCATCAATCACCCGAAGGGCAAGAATCTGATTGGTGCTTTCCATCAGCCATCGGGCGTCCTGATCGACACCGAACTGCTGAAAACGCTGCCGGATCGCGAATATCGGTCCGGTCTGGCGGAGATTGTCAAATACGGTGTCATCATGGACGAACCGTTTCTGCAGTATCTTGAACAGAATATCACCGGGTTGAATGAACGACGTGACGAGGTTATGGGCCATGTCGTTGCTCGCAGTTGCCAACTAAAGGCTCAGGTTGTCGAAGAAGATGAATTCGAAACGACCGGGCTTCGAGCGATCCTGAACTACGGGCATACGTTTGCACACGCCTTTGAGGCACTGGCAGGCTACGGCACCCTGCTGCATGGTGAGGCAGTATCAATAGGAATGGTCTGTGCCAGTCGACTGGCGGAAAGTCTGGGACGCATATCAAACCAGGACACTCAGCGACAGATTTCCCTGTTGCAGGCGTTGTCTCTGCCGGTTCATGTCCCCGCCGATCTTGCGGGGCGAACCGACGAAATTGTCCGATGCATGATGCTGGACAAGAAGACGGAGGGACGCGAACTCCGGTTCATACTTCCTTCAGCCATGGGGCATGTAGAAACCGTCAGGGGCATCAATGCCGGACAGGCAATCACGGCTTTGGGTTGACAGTGTCAGGCAAACCATGGTCAAATTCGTGAGGATGTCACCTGGTTGTGTGACGATCGGACTGCGTCCGAATAATCTTTTCACCAACCCACCAAAGGAGATTGAACATGAAAAAGTCACTTCGCATTCTGGCGTTGTTACTGTGCACGGGCGTTTCATTGACAGTTATTGCAGATGAAAAGCCAAAGCAGGAGAAGCCTGTCCAGAAAGCGGAAGTCAAATTCACGGCCAAGTGCCCTGTATCCGGTGCTGATGCCGACAAAGAGCAATTCACCGCTTACAAGAACAAGAAGACTTACTTCTGTTGCGAGAAATGCAAAGCTGCCTTCGAAGCTGACAACACCAAGTATGCAGTCAAGGCAAACCATCAGCTGGTTCAGACACGACAGTTCCGACAGACCAAGTGCCCATTTTCCGGCGGCGATATGAACAAAGAACAGGCCGTCAAGATGAAGGGCGTCAATGTTCAGTTCTGCTGCGAGAAATGCAAAGGCAAAGCTGAAGCCGCAACTGGCGACGATCAACTCGCAATGGTGTTTTCAGACGACGCGTTCAAGAAAGGCTTTGAAGCCCGACAGGGTAAAGGCAAAGGAAAGAAAAAGACCGAATAGCCCGACGATGATCGTGCGATTCCTCTGATGACGCAGATTCGAATCCGAATGGCCCGGCTTTCCCCCAGAAGCCGGGCTTTTCTATTTGGTGCTTCATCCATCACCCGGAGCAATCGCTGGACCGCCGAACATGATTCTTATACGCATCGAAGAACCACTCTACAGAGATTGTCCGTGAATCGTAACTCGCTATTGCTTCGCCTTGTCCTGCTTGTTTCCTTCTCACATGCCACTGTACATCTGCTTGAACAGTCTATTGCGAGTGTCGAACTGGATGTTTCCAGCGAATTTCAACTGAATTCTGAACAATCCGGATTGCTGAGTACGTCCTTCCGAATCCCGTATGGATTCGGAGCGTTACTTGCCGGCATGCTCGCTGATCGGATCGGAGCTCGCCGGATTCTCGCAATCTATCTAGGAGCCTCTGCATGCATTTGCCTGGCAGTCATGCTTAGTCCCTCTTCAACAATGTTGTACATATCGCTGTTTTGTCTCGGATGCTTCGCCAGTATCTATCATCCTGCCGGGCTAGCACTTTTGGCGAACAGTACGACTCCCTATGAGCGTCCCCGGGCACTGGGGCTGCACGGAGTACTCGGCTCAACGGGAATCATGTCCGCGCCGCTCATCGCCGGATTGACATTGTCCGTCTCCGGAGCCACCTGGAAAACATTTTATGCCGTCATCGCCGTCTGCTGCGCAATCCTGACCTGGATGCTGCTGACTATGTTGAAACCCGTTCCACCGGAACAGGTTGCTCAGCCTGAAGGTGGTCACAACGGCAATAAGAGCGAAACTGAAACGAACACCGTGAAGCTCCCGGCCATGCCTGTTCCACTGGATCGGCTGCAGAAACGACCGTTTGCGTTAATGGTGACATCCGCTGCTTTGTGTGGAATTGTCTACGGTGGATTTCTGCATTTTCTCACTCGATACCTGACCGAAGTTCCGCAGGTAGAACGACTGGCTGCCAGTTTTGGGTTTACCGGAACCGCCAGCGCCAGGTTTTGCTC
>JAGQQE010000381.1 GCA_020426345.1 Planctomycetaceae bacterium | reverse complement strand
GAATTGAAGATCAGGCAGTCCTCCATGGATGCACCCTTTCTTGTGAATTAACCAACCGCTTCTGAAAAAGGATGATGATCATGACATCGAACTTCTCCCCTAACGGAACAAGCTCAATCAACACTGCCACGGCAATGAATTTTGCGAATCGTATTTCCGGGGCAGCCACCAGCACGCCAGCTAAGGAAAACAAGAATCTTGAGCAGGGCATTCAGTCTCCTCATCGGACACTTGGACGCAGCCTGGTGATTTCGTGTGGCACAACCGCGTCGAAATGCGCCAGCCAGATCAAGGGACGCCTGACTCAGCAGGGAGCCAATCACATCACCCATTTCCTGGCTCTGGATACCGACGAAGCAGCGCAATCTGGTGCGGGCGGTTGGCCGAGTTTTTCGGATGACGAATTCGTACTAATGGCCACAGACAGAGTACGCAACGTTATTGACAACCCGGCGGCTCATCCGGATCTGGTGGATCGATATGAACTGGACAACCCCAACAACATGGCGTTTCTTAAACGAATTGTTTCCGAAGGACCGACGCAGGCCGGGCAGGTCCGGCTGCTTGGCAACCTGTGCTGGCAGGCCAGCTTCCCCCAGGTACGCAATGCTGTACGTCGAACTCTGCGATCTCTGATGGACGCTCAGGCAGATCTCAGGAAGCAGTTGGAATGCGATGCGGAAATCTCCATCAGCCGTCGCATCACAATTTACGTACTGTTCAGCAATGCCGGAGGGACAGGCAGCAGTATGGCTCTTGAACTGATGTCGCTGTTGCGGCTGTTGACGCGAAATCTGGACGTGGAAATTGTCGCCTGTATGTTCATGCCCAGCACATTTGAAGCCGTGCTGACTGGCCATCCAGCACAGCAACTGCGGATCGCTGCAAGTGCTCACGCCACAGCCATGGAAATGGACAGCTTCCGTCAGGGGTTGTGCAATCGGCTGCAATTGGGCCCTGGAGGTCGCAACAGTTTTCCGGCAGAGTCGAATTTTTGCGATCAGCTGTATGTGGTTGGACCGAATCTGGCAAATGGCAGGGCTTTGGAATCGCCCCAGGGCGTTCAGGATGCCGTTGCACTGGCGTTCGCCGGGCAGATTGGCACGGAAGTTCGCGATCAGCTGAAGGTCGATGAAGCAAATCAAGCGACACTGCGGGGAATGGCTCCGGATCCCGTGACTGGCCGTGATCGGTATGTTGGCACGATGGGGGCCACCGCTCTGGCATTGCCCGTCGACAGAATCTCAAAATTCTGCACTGCGTTGAAGATCATGTCATTGCTGGATGATTGCTGGCTGCGTGATGTTCCACTCAGGGATTCAGCAACGCAGGCAAGGGGCTGGCTGGACAGACCGGGGACCACTTCCGGGCTTTCGCTGCAACCGCCCGTCATGACCAGGCGGCTCAAAAACCTCGTACTGCCGAAACCTGGCAGTGTAATTCGGTCACTGTTTCGACATGTGGGTCCAACCAAATCGGTGCATCTTTCCACGGGCCGATTCATCGAACAGGCCGAAAAATTAATGAGCCATTTTAAAAACGTGCAGCTGGGCGAAATGGAAACTCGCCTCAATAACTTCGCAGACGACTTCATTCAGGAGTTTCGAAAATCGTTCACGAAAGCGGCCCAAAGAATTGTTCAGTCATCAGGCTACCTGGGCGTTCGGCAGTTTGCGTCTGCGGTCGCGGAACAGACAGAGATGTCAATCAAGCAACTGGCAGCAGAATCTCTGGCTGATCAACAACGATCAGAAAACATGCTGGCAAAGGCCAAAGAGACGCTGGCTGTGCTGAGCACATCGATGCGAATGTATCCCAGAGATCCTGGGCGTCGAAATCAGGCTGCCAGCCTGATTCAAAGCAGCGTTGTATCGGCAGTTGACGGCTTGACCAAATCGGCCGTGAAAGTGGTTTTGGAAGGCGTCTACCGAGCGGCCATTCAATGGCGAGACCGTGCTTCAGCGGTCATCGAAAACGCCAACAGTCGCCGCGTCGAAATTATCGATCTCCTGCGAAATTCTACGAAGATCGAACATCAAATCACCACGAATTCACTCGTCGAGATTGATGTGTCAACCGAGGAAATCGATCGCACGCTGTACCGACGCTTTCAGCCGGATACCGCTCTTGTGTTGGAAAAGCTGGGTCACATGCTTGATGTTCCGGCGAGTAGACTTCTGGAGCGAATCACTGCCGACCAGACAGCATTTGAACTGCTGATCCAGACAGTGAACGAGGAATTCACCGCCGCCCTGAAAAGGATTTCGATCGTTGATTTCGTTGCAGAATTGCTTAAGGATCCCGCCAGCCAACGCGAAATGCAGGCCAGAATCAGGCAGATGGTCGTTGGCTGTCAGCCCATGTGGGACGCAGAAAGCGGACAACTGTCGACTGAATTCAGCGAGACTTTGATCATCGGGATTCCGCGATGTCCGGCCGAAGGTAAGCATGCCGCCGTGAAAGCAGCTGTACTGGCCGCCGCAACGCGGTCCGTCAATCCCAATGGACAATACAACAGTGAACCGTGCGCTGTCACCATCAGTGATCCGCACACGATCTATGTGATTAGAATGACGCAGGGCGGCTGCTTTCACTACCTGCCGGAGGTCGCAGCGTGTAAAGATGCCTATGACGAATGGAATCGTATCGGTGGTCATACCGTACACACCTTCAACGCCGGTATTGTCAGTCGATTCCCGGACCTGTTGCCGATATCGAAAGCCGATCGAGGCGACGCTGCCTTTGCAGTGGCGATGGCTTACAGCATCGTTGTCCAACGGGGGCCAAACTGGTACTGGAATCTCAAGACTACCGGAAGCGGTTTTGAATGCTCATTGACCAGCCATCGGGATTCACTGATTTTCAAGGGAGGACAGATAGTCGAAAAACCGGGCGCGGTGGAGCAGCTAATCCACAGAGGTCGTCTCCTTTATAAATGCGAAAACGATATTGCGTTGGCTGAGCTGATGGGCGAATCACTCGTGCAAGCGCAGCGAACGTTTACAGAGAATCTGGAAATGATCGAAGCTGTCGAAAAGTGGCTGAAGGAACTTCGAGTCACAGTCGGAAACGATACGGTTGCTTCGGAGCTATCGCAATTTGGAGAACAGCTGAAATCTGTTCACCGCTCTGACCGGGACCGGGAGCTGTTGATGAAGATCGCTGCAACATTGATGGGTTTAGCGGTTGAATTGCGGCAAGGTTGATTTGACAGTATCTGGGAAATCACAGGCCACTCAAACAGGGGACTGGATCGAGTGCCTGTCCCCTGTCTTTGTTCCTAGTCCCAGAACAAGCGACCCTCATGGATTGAATGAAAAGAAACGCCCGGAATCCCTGCTGAATTCGGCGTATTGATTGTTATCACGACAAGACAACACGACGATCAGAAAAGGATTTCGGGTGAAGGCACCAGACTATCAGAAACGACACGCCGCGTCCCCAAAACGCACAAAGAAATCTCGGCAGCGTCGAATCAAAAATGCGGCCGCTCGATACGCGGAACGTGAATTCAGGATCAAGCAGCGCAACAAACACAAGTGCGAAGATCACCAGCGTCCCATGCTTTCCGCGGCGGGTATTCAGTACGAAGTGGCCGCGCGACAGTCGGCAACGTGCTACGGTGGTATCGGGCTGGCGTCTGCCGTGGCTCGGCGAAGTGGGTTGGTCGATGCCATCAATCGTCATGTTGAACGACTGCCGAATCACTTTCCGTATCACGAATCCGATCATGTCCTAAACGTCGCCTACAACGCGATGACCGACGACACGTGTCTTGAAGATCTCAAGAGAAAACGTGTGGATGAAGCTTACCTGAATACCCTGGGAGCGAAACGAATTCCGGATGCATCGACGGCTGGTGATTTCTGTCGCTGCTTCGAATCAAAAGAACACATCGACTGCCTGCACACCGCCATTGATGAAGCTCGTCGAAACGAGTGGACGCAACAGCCCAACGAATTCTTTGACTGCCCAACCGTTGACATGGATCGTTCGATTGTCGAAACAACGGGGAATGCAAGTTCGGTATGGACATGTCGCACAAAGGAATCTGGTGCCCGCCACAGGCGGCTTGAATGCTGCGATGCCGCCATACTCTCTTGATTTCGCTGGCAGAAACTCGCGAACCGCTGCGGATTGTGAATCGTTCGAGCAACCAGACGAGCGAAGACGGAGCCGCCGCCGAATGCAACGGTGTCGCCGATTATCTTTCCGAATGCGGCTTCCGCAGAATCGTCTTCCGAGGCGACACGGCATTCAGTCAGACTCAGCATCTGGATCGCTGGAATGATCGCGGCGTGACGTTCTACTTTGGCTACAAAGCGATGGCAAACGTCGAAAAACTGGCAGAGGGCCTCGCAAAATCGCGGTGGAAGAAGCTCAGGCGATGCGTTCGTCACGAAGTCAAGACCACGCCGCGACCCAAGGGCCACCCGGTCAAAGAGAACATCGTCATCGATCGGGAATACAAGAACCTCGTGCTGCAGCGCGAAGACGTGGCCGAATTTGATTACCAACCAACAGCGTGTGATCGATCGTATCGCATGATCGTTGTTCGCAAACAGATCGACGAAATAAAGGACAGAAGCTGCTGTTGAACGATGTCCGTTACCTGTTCTACGTCACGAACGATCGCACAACGACACCGGAGGAAATCGTATTCACATGCAACAATCGCTGCGAGCAGGCCGCCACAGGCAGATTCAAAGCGGCAATGCCGCATCTGATTGAGCAACTCAAGAACGGACCACGATCAATTATCACACCGGTCGACAATCTGTATTCGAACTGGGCGTACATGCTGATGGCATCACTGGGATGGACGTTAAATCTGTATCTCGGAAAAATGTGCTCGACGGCTGCTGTATGACAAGGCTGCCGACGCAGACTGGCTGCGAGATGCCCTGGAGCAACGCGGCATCGAACAGATTACACCCCATCGAAGTGGACGGAGAAAGCCACCTCGACAGGACGAACGAAAACTTCGCCGCTACCGAAATCGCTGGAAGATCGAACGCACCATCAGCTGGCTTCAGTATCAACGACGACTCCTCGTGCGCTACGAACGGCACGCGCATCTCTTTGAAGGTTTCTTACACCTCGCCTGCATGTTTCTATGCTTGAGATGGTTTTGAAATGACTTCTACACTCCCAGCGCCCGGAATTTCCAGGGCACCTCATTTGACCCAGTACGCATTCAGCAAATACAGGATCCGCTCCAAGGCTGCGAATCGGACTCACCACAAACCTCCCTATTTCCGCAGCAGGCACTGACTTCGACGGACAAGTATGCCAGCCGAGTTTCTGTGCGCTCGAACAGACATAGCACCGATATCGCCGATCGCCTTCTTTCGTGATCGATGGAACCATAGCCGCGTCGCAGCAACTACATCGCAGCAAACCCTTGAGCAGGGCGCCGAACCGGTTTCTGACTTCGGTTCCACCATTGCGGCCGTTCTTCGAAAGCAAGGCCTGGACCTGTTGCCAAGTCTCACTGGCGATGATTGCCTGGTGCTCGCCTTCATGAATTTCCTGTCTGTACTTAACCTTTCCGAGGTAGGTGAGGTTCGTCAGCATCTTATGTAGTGAGGTATTTGTAATCGGCAGACCACCA
>JAGQQE010000380.1 GCA_020426345.1 Planctomycetaceae bacterium | reverse complement strand
CGGACCGGAGCGGCGAAGCCGTTTCAGTTTTCCTGCGTAGGACGTGACCACCAACGCGTCTATTGATCGGCCAAAATGCCCCGCTAAACTGCCCTTGAAAGTCGAGAGGCATGACCGCACGGTTAGGCTGTTGTTTGACGCGAAGGAGAAGAGGGCGATTTTTCGATGACGACGACCTTCGATCGATCACGGGGGAAGACTACGAACTGCACTCAATACGGAATATGTAGTGATGCATGACAGTTCGGCCAATGCTGTGCAACTGACAGAAACCGATGGCAACCCGTATAGGAGGCTGAAATGAGCGACACGCCCGATGACAGCGGACATCGCTCAATTGCCGGCTATTTCTATCAGTCCGTGTTGACTTCCGCGCTACCGGTTGAATTGCTCGAAACTCTTCATAGAGACGGCGCCACCGACAGTATTGAACTGATGTCGATCGTTTACCCGGAGGAACACGGACAAGACGCAGTTGTGATTGCTGGAGCTGGCACTAAGGTCGTCGCAAAAGTAGTCCAGCATAAATTTTCAAGCTGGCCCGACAAGAACACCAATGAGATTAGCCCCGCTGAACTTTTTGACATCCTCGAAAAGCTGGACAAGTCCGCCCAGCATGTCAAGGAACGACATAAAGTAGAGCCGCGAATATGTCTGCACACGAATCGTCGGCTGAGTCTTCATTCAAAAAAATATCTCGACGCCAGTCGCAACGATGAGCCGAATGATGCATTGGACAAGACAGTCCAACAGCTGGACAAAGATGGGAAAGTTACTGCTAACGCTGGGCGGTCGTTGGAAAAGAACAAGCTCTATCGCGAGTGTCTCAAAAAACTCGAGTATGACCCGAAACATGTCGGCGATGCCAAAGCAACTCTCGAACGCAGGGCACATACGTTCGGCGTCACCACTACCGAAGTCAATGAGCGGATGAAGCGGATCGAAGGCGAAGTCTACGGCATTATGACCAACGCGGCACTTAGAAAGATCTCGCTGGCGGATCTCGACAGGTGGCTTACTGGCGATGATGCACCAAGTCCAATTGCTTCTAAGCGGACAGATGAGATAATGCGCGGAGAGTTGAATGACGCTGGTCAATTCCTCGATCGTTTCCATCCGCTTGTGACAAGGGGCCAGCAAACAGAACTCGCAGCCGCATTGAATAGCTCGATAATTCTCGTCGTTGGCGAAGGCGGTTTGGGCAAGAGTACCCTTGTGTTTCAGTACCTGACTTCTGTACTTCAGATTCCGCCCACACAGTATGTCAGTGCGCGACATGTTACGGATACCAGCAGCGTTTGGTGCGGGCATGTATTCTGCCGGTGGCGAAACTCACAAAATCACAACCTCCGAAACTGCGATCCGGAGGGGGTGTTGAAGCGTTTGGAGTTAGCAACGCCAACTGGAAAGTCCCCTCTTCTTCTTCTTTGGTTGGACGGAATTGACGAGAGTGGAGCGGAAAGGTTCGACGACGTGCTGAGAGAACTTCGACCATTGTTGCGAGAGGAGCAAAACCGAATCAATGCAACCGCCGCTGCTCCACGGATTCAACTAATTTTGACCTGTCGGCGAGCGGACGACTTCGAAGTGCCTTACGGAATTGAAGATCAATTCGGGAATGGCAACTATCGGGTGCCGGTCATTGAGATGCAGCAATTCAATCGATCCGATATCTCGAACCTACCTGACGGATTTCTGCCACCCACAGTCGTGAAACGCTTTTGCGAAGGGCTTGAAGACTCCAACAACAAAACTTGGGATAACGGGCAGAGGATAGACGCATTAACAGAGTCGGATATCGAGCCGTTTTGTCACCCACCGCTGATGGCGGCACTACGGCAGGTCGATGAGAAGACGGCTCACGGTTGTCTCGACAAAGATTCAGCATCAATGCGCAAGGTTGCCAAACTATATCTCAAGTGGTTTGCGTTAAAGGTCTGTCGCCGACGTCGAGCTAGGGCAAAAGAGGAAGTGTTTCAGCAGTTGAGCGTGATTGCGGATGCGTGTGGTAACAACGGACCTTTCAGTTATTACGACCATTGGGAATCGCCCGCAATAAAGTTCGGATTTCTCCAGCTTCAAGCACACGACCTATACAAGGAGGCATTATCAGCAGGGCTGATCCTTAAACACGGCACTCAAAAGTGGCATTGGCGGAATTGTTATGTGACTTTGGGGATTGAGGAAAGCGTGAAACAAGAAGGAGTCAGTCCATGACTCAATGGTCTCAACAATACAGAGAGTTATGGGACAAAATCCGCTTGGCACCGACTCAAGAGGACCTACTGCAACTCGACGAGGGTCTGCCAACATTTAGTGACTTAGAGGTGCACGAGAGAAGCCTACTGAGATTCTGCATCTTGCAGCGATTCAAGGATGTCACGGAGCGGAATCCGGAGCTAGCCACAGGCCTAATTCCTCGAGCCGTTGCCTACTGCTTGGAAAACGAGGAGCATGTGCCCGAAGGGAAGCAATCGGTGGTGAGAGAAGACCGCCGCCGCGGACGGGAACTTCTTCGGACATGGATTGAGCAATTCGATGGCCAGATTCAGGAAGAATTATTTGAAACTGTGTGCGACCAGCTGCTTGGTGAGTTGGGAGGGCCCAATACGAATCAGGCTTGCATGACACTTTCAATGCTGGGCTTCAGATCCGCCCGTCTTTCCGATCACCTCTGGTCCGCTCTGGAAGAGGCAAATAACGATCAGGGATGGCGATTTTTGAACTGCCTCATCGATTGTGGCGAGCCGCCCAGCGATCGACTTTGGAGTGCGTTCACTGCCTTACGGGATGGCCGCCAGCCGTATAGCGTAGCATCAACGCTACGCAGGATAGGAGATCCTCGCCGGTCGGAAGTGATGCCCCAACTTGTAGCGCAATTGACTGAGGAAAACCATGCCCATGGACTTCAATTTGGCTTGGCGGCCTGGGCGGAGACAACGTCCATCGACACTGGCGATGACGTAAGTGCGTTTGAAGCTGTATGGGCCACGGCAAAGCATCATCCAATGATGGTCTTGCTTGATAGACGCATTGGTCCAGCGCTCGACTGCCCATCGATCATCCCCGAAATAGTGAATTGGGTTGAATCACTAACTCAGATTGAGGACGACTCTTTTCGCGTGTGGCGTGTCCATCATGGTCTCAAAGGCTGTTATGGCGAACGTCAATTGGCGAGCTGGATCAACGCTCTCAATCAAAACTCGACGGAACTAGCCCTTCGCCTGGCAACGTCCGACGCAGGGAAGTCTTCGGTTTCTCGTACCCCGCAATCTGAGGCAAAACTGTTTGCATGCCGAATGCTGCTGATGTCCGGTTGCGAGTACATTTCCGAAGTACTGGAAGGCTGCTACGCGGATGAAGAGTGGTTTCTTCAGCGAGACATTGCCCGTATATCGCGTTGCATTCAACTGACTCCGTTGCCTCAGTTTGTTCGTGACAGGATTGAAGGTGAATTTGACAACACTGGAAGTGACTCGAACGAATTTGCAAAACGGGACGCAGCACTTCACGTGGCATTGAGCAACGGAACGCGTGAGGCATTCGATACGATGCTGAACTTTGGCTACACATATCAAGGACAAGTGCTTCTTGATTGGACACAAACATTGTCCAGCTTGGCATATGATCTCTGCAGGCGGGGCGACAAAGAAATCGTAGATGCATTGCAGATGAGATTGTCCGCTGACCAGAAAACGCAACATCGTGAGGCTGTTTCCAGGGTGTTTTCATTCCTGGGTGGTAGGAGATTATTGGACAAGAGTGTCATTTCGACTGTCTTAAAAGGCGTCCTTGACGAAGATCTCCCGGACTATGCAAGGGCCGACCTCGTCAACTCATTGCACACGTTTGAATTTGACCAGGGTGATGAGACTATTCCTATCATTTCCCAAATCGCTTTTTCGACTGATCAGCCCAATCTGCGACTGGAGAGTTGCGCGTTCTTAATCCGGCAGGGGTACTGGTCTGACTATATCGATCAGTTCTGGCAACTGATCGAATGGGGTAACGCTGTCGAAATCCCGGCATCTCCTGACGACCAGATCGAAGATTGGAAGTGCATCATTGTCGCCGAGCTGTTCCTGGCTGATCCGACGCGCTTCACAACCGCGATGGAATTCGTGCTCTCACACTGTAATGACGACGTGTGTTCGAGGATTTGCCGTTCATTGCGTAGGGGGAAGGTGTTTCCCAACTCTATAGTCGACTGCCTGACAGACAGGCTGATCAGAGGAACGAACCCCTTCACTTCGCCCGCATATCTGTTCGCCGCCCTTGGGCACATGGATCCGCACCGCCTTATTTCGGATCAAGTTTGGGAGCATCGCGACGACTGGATTATTGGAGCAAAAATCGGATGTATTGACGCGATTCGAGAGGTTGACGGACAGAACGAATTGTTCGACCACGGCAGAATCGCAAGATTGGATGCACTTTGTGGGGACAGTGCAGTGGCGGTACGTCATGCAGCAAATGGGGCAATTCTGGCTTTGTCTCCCGATGGAGAGTTGATGACCGAACTATTCAAAAGTAGAGCGGACGTGAAGCAACCGTTGTGGCGGCATTTGCTCGCTGCCGAGACCATTGAATTCCTGCCAAAGTCCGTGCGAATGGGTGACGAGGGTCTTGAACAGATAAAGTACCATAGATTTCGACAGGTCAGAGAACAGGTGGAGGTTTCACTCAAAGCAGCGAGGCAGAGAGATAATGCGGCCCATTGCAGAGCAGAACTGTTGACCATGAAAAGTGGCACCAATGCCGAAGTGCTGAAGCTGTTCGCATATGGCGACGCGCTGTCGAACATCGGCGATCTGGAAGATCTACGTGTCGTTCGAGATTTTCTCATCCAGCATCAAGACCTTCAGATCAACGCACGCGCATGGCTACAGGATATCATCGACCAGATTGCCAAACGATTTAAATCCAACGACCACGACATCAGTCTCGGCTGGAACGCGATTTATGAATCGTTCGAAGGAGTATTGTCAACAACGGTTGGAGAATTAGATGCAAATTTCAATCTCTGGCGGCAGCCTGCGGCAAACTACCGAGAACCAGGCACTTGGGGTGGCACCGCAGTGCTGAACGAAGAATTGCGAATGGATAAGATCTTTAAAATATCGGATGCGACGATTAACGCCGACGAGCGAGTAGCTGGCTACGTAGTAGTTAGTCGAATTCAGGGCACGATTGTGAATCTCAATGGTTCAGGGGCGTATCCGCTTAGAAACAGCACTGCGGACCGCTAAGTCGGTTCCACGAACAGAACTCGAATTTTGAGCTGTCTCGGTCACGTTGCCCAATGAGGGAATAGACCGCGAAAACTGGATTCGGTGAGACCGACCGAAGTCGTTCTTATGAAGCCGGTTATCTGCTCCGATCACATGGACCGGAGCGTTCGGAACGGCGAGGGCGTGTTTTGGATTGATCAATTCGGCGTCAGTATCGCAGAGAAATCAGAGCGGTTCGAATTCGTCAGGATTTCGGCACAAGCAGCAGAGCCGGGTTAATCTTGAACTGCAGCATGTTGGCGGTGGGGCGACCGGCGTCGCCTCCTTTTCTTTGCATGGTGATTTGGCCGATGCGGATGCTGCCTCGGGGGGTGACGGTGACGGGGCCGTTGCCGAA
>JAGQQE010000379.1 GCA_020426345.1 Planctomycetaceae bacterium | reverse complement strand
AACCTGAGCGTTGACCTGCTGGCTGACCGATTGTTGAAAACCGGCGGGCGAGATGGGGACACATTCCAACGCAGCGTTCGTCTGCTGCTTGGACTCGATCCTGAACTGACGGATTGCTGGCCGAGTCAGGCGACAATTGCAGAAGTGGTCAATGTAACTCGTGGCCGCATCGGTCAGGTGGTTGGCAAGCTGCATGAACGCTGGGCGAAGGATGCCGCGTTGAATCGCCTCCGGTCTGACCTGGCGGAAATGATTAGCTGTCAGGGCGGCGTGATGTCCGCTCGTGAAATGAGTGAAACTCTGTTGGTCGCCCGAGGTTCATCGCAGGATGATCCGCTGCGGACACAACTGGCTCGCGCTGTCGTTCGCGCCGGTGTCGAGGTTGAACGCAGCATGGCGGAACCTCGCTTTTTGGTGCGTCGTGATCAAGACAGCGTTCTCATTGCCACGAGCACGGATGTGGCGAACTACGCCCGTCGACTTGGTGCGGAAGCTGACATCATCGCCGATGAAGATCCGCTACTGGCACCCTCACGAGTCATTGAACGACTACGAGAAGTCGCAGCGCCAGCGAGTGTTTCGCTGCCTGATGCGAGATTAGTTCGCCTGGCCGCTGAAGTCTCGGCGCATGCCGCCGTTTCCAGTCGACAGGAACTGTATCCGCGAGGAATGGATGCAGCTCGCGCTCTGAAGCTATCGCAGGGGGCGTTGTTGGGCCAGCGCATGCTGACCGTCGAACAGATTTGCGACCGCGTCAGTGGACGTTACCCGGATGCGGCCGCACTCCCCGGTCGGACTGATCTGGATGACTTGTTACGTGCCGCCGGTATCGACTTGATTTGGGATGAAAAGGCAAAGAACGGTGCGGGCTGCTACGTCAGTCCGTTGCGTGATCTTGTCTCGGTCACCAGTGGTAGCCAGTCTATTGATCGACGTAACACTAAACGCGGTCGAGGGGAAGCCGGCGAAGTCACGCCAGAAGAAGCCGACGCTCGTCAGTTCGAGGAGCGATTGCAGCGTTCACTTTCTGAAGGTTCGTTCCTGGCACTGACGGTACATCCAAAGTATTACGACCGCGCCCGCAGTGAACTCTGTCGGCGATTCCCTTTGCAGCTTATTGACTTCGAGGGAATATTCCTCGATTCGCTGCAAGCAACAGCATCTGGTGCGAAGGTCAAATGGGACCTCGTCCTGCAAACCGACACGAAACCGAAGCATGGAGACTGGGACAAGCTGATGATGCTGGTTGGCCGGGCCATGCCGAATGTTGAGCAACAATTGCTGAATACGGACAAGACAATGCTTGTCGTCTATCCCGGACTGCTCGCTCGCTATGACCAGATGGATTTGTTGAGTCGACTTTCGCAGAAAGTCGGCCGCGACGATGGCATTCCCGGTCTCTGGCTGCTCTTACCTGGCGACAAACAAGCCATGATCGACGGTAAACCGGTCCCGTTGATTGGACCAGGCCAACGAACACGCATCCCGGAAAGCTGGTTGCAGAATCTGCACAGAAGTAACGGAGCAATGGAGCAAACGAGGGAGGCTACAAATGACTGAAAAAGTCAAAATCCTCGTTCTCGCCGCCAATCCATTAAATACAGACCCACTGCGTTTGGATGAAGAAATTCGTGAGATTCAGTCCAGGATACGCGCTGGGGATTTCCGTGATCATTTTGAGTTGGTGCCGAGATTAGCCGTACGAGCGGATGACCTGCTCCAGGCCTTCAACGAATTGCGTCCCGACATTGTTCACTTCAGTGGTCACGGTTCAGAAAACGCCGAGCTCATCATTGAGGATGACCAGGGGAATGCTTCACCGGTATCAACGGCCGCATTAAGTGCGTTGTTCAAACATTTGAAGGACAACATTCGCCTTGTTCTCCTGAATGCCTGTCACACTGCCTCGCAAGCTGAGGCAATCAGCAAGGAAATCGACTGTACGATTGGGATGAACAAGGAGATTGGTGACGAGGCAGCCGTCGTCTTCGCATCATGGGTTTACGGTGCTCTGGCTTTTGGACGCCCAGTCGGAGAAGCGTTCGAGCAAGGACGGACAGCATTACTCCTGCGAGGCATCCCGGAAGAATCGACACCGTCATTGCTGGTGCGCGACGGCATTGATCCCCTGCATGTGAACTTTGTCGATAAAGCCATTGCAACTCCTGTCCTTCCTCCACTCGCCTACGAGATTCTTGAAGCTGCAACGACAAGCAATTCACCGATCAATCTCGTGCCCTATGACGGAGGTGTTGCCGTTCTCGCTGGCACTAAGCAATTCGATTGCGAAGGAGACCTGGAAAAAGCTGCTGCAATACATGATGCAGTGTCGCGATTAGTTCAGGCTCGGTTTCTGCGTGATGGCGGCGAGGGCCTTTTCTACGTCACGCAACTTGGATTTGACGCCGCTCACGCACGACTTGGAGAAGAGCCGTTTCAATTCAAAGAGATTCTGCGGCAGATGCCAGAGCTAATCGCAGAAATGAAGGCGGACCTGGAAAGTGACGATGGCGAATTCGTTCGCGAATTCTTCGTAATGTCAAAGAAGGTAACATTGGGTGGTTCGTCCAAACCGCGATTCGCATATTACCTGGAAGATCACGGCAATCTCAAAGGCAAGATCGACATCCTGGAAAACTATGGATTCCTGATCGACGTGACTCCCGGAAACACTTCCATCTATCGAATGACAGAAGAATTTGTGTCGCACGTCCGCAAATACGGATGAGGGAAAAGTAGATAACCACATGATTAAACGCACAGCATTACTTTCCGATCTTCAGTCCGTGCTTCGTAAGCTCGAAGCGGATTTGCTGGAACGTACGACTTCCTCCGAAGTGCCGGAGGTGGGGGAGTGGTTGCGTGCAGAGTACAAGGCGGCCAAGGATGCGGAGCGGACGGCTCACACGTATAAGCAGTGGCTGGATGATTTTATTACGCAGGTGGCGGCAGCGTGGGTACTGAGTTGTGTATTTGCCCGGTTTCTGGAAGACAACGAACTGGTTGATCCGCCTCGGATTGCGGGACCGGGGAAGCGGCTGGAGCAGGCTCGGGATGAACACACGCTGTTCTTTCAAGACCCCGAGCGGGCGAAGTTGACCGACCGTGAATATCTGCTCGACATCTTTGCAGGTCTGGCCAAGTTGCCGGCGGGGAAGGATGTGTTTGGCCCGCACAATCCGATGAACGCACTGCCGAATTGGCTGGGACCGGATGCGGCGGGAGAGCTGCTGCGGTTCTTTCAGAAGATTGATTCCGACAGCGGGCTTTTGATGCATGACTTCACCGATCCGCCCCAGAAAGATGGATCAGGCTGGGATACCCGCTTCCTCGGTGACCTGTATCAGGACCTCAGCGAAGCGGCTCGCAAAAAGTATGCGTTGTTGCAGACGCCGGACTTTGTGGAGGAATTCATTCTCGATCGTACACTGGACCCGGCGCTGGATGAATTTGGTCTGACTCCCGATACCAATCCCGAACATATTTTCAAGATGATCGACCCCGCCTGTGGGAGCGGTCACTTCTTGCTCGGCAGCTTCCCGCGCATTCTGGATCGCTGGCAGAAGCAGGAGCCGGGGACCAACATTCGGGAATTGGTACAGCGGACGCTCAGTTCGATTCATGGTGTCGACATCAACCCGTTTGCGATTGCGATCGCCCGGTTCCGGTTGCTGCTGGCCGCACTGAAAGCCTGTGACATCAAACGGCTCAAGGATGCTCCGGCGTTTACGATGAACCTGGCGTGTGGCGATTCGCTGTATCACGGCGTCGAGCGGCAACAGACGCTTGGCGACTGGACGGACGAGTCGCACTATTTCCGCACCGAAGACGCAGAGAA
Organism: Planctomycetaceae bacterium; assembly: GCA_020426345.1. Taxonomy (GTDB): domain Bacteria; phylum Planctomycetota; class Planctomycetia; order Planctomycetales; family Planctomycetaceae; genus F1-80-MAGs062. The sequence continues at coordinate 1,796 of JAGQQE010000379.1, read as the reverse complement.
TCTGAGACGAATTTTACAGGCCGGAACTTTTCATGCTGTGGTTGCCAATCCTCCTTACATTGTAGTCAGTGATCCCGCGGCAAATACGGCCTATCGCCGGATCTACAAAGAAGTCTGTCACAAACAATACTCTCTTGCCGTACCATTTATACAAAGAATCAATAAGTTGGGAGTCAACACGAATGCCAAAGCAGCCTTTACCGGACAGATTACTGCAAACAGCTTTATGAACAACGAGTTTGGCACAAACTTGATTGAGAAGTATCTTCCATCAATTGACTTAACCCATATCGTAGACACTCGTTACCTTCAGCCAGAGGGCCACGAAACACCAACTGTGATTCTGTTTGGAAGAGCCAGGCCACCCGTTGATGGAGATGTTCGGGTAGTGCGAGGAATCAAAGGCGAGTCGCCTGTGCCTGCGGACTTGTCTCTTGGGCAAGTTTGGAATTCGATACTTCGGCAAATCGACTTGCCCAATTCAGAGAGTGAATTTGTCTCGGTGTGTGACACCAAGAGAGAAGAACTCTGTACTCACCCTTGGTCTATCGGCGGAGGCGGAGCTTCAGAGGTTTATGAATTCCTCGTCAGTACTGCGAATACAACTTTGCGTGCCCATCTGAGTGAAATCGGTCGAACGACACACACAGGCGAGAACCCAGCCTTCTATTTGTTGAACGGAGCAGAACGCACACGCGGTTGGAAAGATTGGGTACTTCCTGTCGTGAGTGGTGAGGATATTCGCGACTGGCTCATTGATCCCAAAGAAGTGACTATTTTTCCATACGATCACCGAACAGGTGAGCGACGCGACAACATACCAATCACCCTCTCGCGTCACTACTGGTTGCATCGAACTACCTTGAGGTCGCGTCAAGACTTCGGACAGACTATTGAAGAGCGAGGATTGCATTGGACGGATCACTCGATGTTCTTTCCAAAACGCCATCGTCATACAACTTCTGTGGCCTTTGCCTTTAAGGTAACTCACAACCATTTCGCCTTGAATGATCACCGATTCGTCTTCGATCAGACGGCGCCAGTCATTCAACTTCGAGAAGGCTCGCGGAGGGACTACTGTGAACTCCGTGAGCTTCTGAATTCTTCGGTAACCTCATTATGGGAGCGAGAAGTACACCGAGAAGTTGTTGGCAAACGTGAAGAACGGTGGCAGGGCCGACTAGAACGAAACTCAACTAAGTTAAAAGACTTTCCACTTCCTAAGGGGCGTCCAAGCCTGCAATCATCAGCAATCGAATTAAATGTCACGGCTCTAACTGAATCACTTCCGGGCAAGGTGATTGAAACTTGGAATGAATCGGATCACGCAGACCTCGCTCGCCAACTTGAAGTCGCTCGTCATTCAGAAAATGAAGCGACAGCATCATTGATCCGTCTCCAAGAAGACCTCGACTGGGAATGCTACCGTCTTTACGGGTTGCTTGAGGACGACCTGACGTACCCGACCGAAGAATCACTGGGCATCCAGCTCGGCGAGCGGGCATTCGAGATCGTGCTGGCCCGCAAGATGGCGGCGGGCGAAGTGACGACCACTTGGTTTGAGCGGCATGGCAGCACGCCGATTACCGAGATCCCCGAGCACTGGCCGGACGATTACAAGCAACTCGTCCAGCGGCGGATCGACGTCATCGAGTCGAATTCCAACATCGCCCTCATTGAACAGCCCGAATACAAGCGCCGCTGGAACACCGAACCGTGGGACTCGCAGGTCGAACGGGCATTGCGGTCGTGGCTGCTGGATCGACTGGAGAGCTACTTCGATTTCGATGGCCGCA
>JAGQQE010000037.1 GCA_020426345.1 Planctomycetaceae bacterium | reverse complement strand
TGTGACTGCGAGGTTACATGGACTGCGCGAGGCGAGTACCGGACCACGCACAAATTACCTGTCAACACGGAAATCCATCGCAGGAAACTCTGATGAAGACGTTGAGAGTTATTCGGTCGACCATCGCATTGATGGGATTGACGTTGATATTGGTTTCACCATCGTTCGCAGCGACGATTGTCATCCCGGTGAACACGCCGGATGAATCGTCGACGAAGCAGGACGCAACCTCGCCTGATGCCGCGGGGGCAGAAGAGACTGACGCAAGTGAAAGCACCACAACGGATAGCGCTGGCGAATCAGCGCTACAGGACGAATCGTCCAGTGCTGGTACGTCGGACGCTTCCCCAGATTCAGGATCGGAAGCTCGGCCGTCCGGTTTCCTGCAGCAGGTGAATCAGGCCCTTGAGCCTGTCGACGCCTTCTTTGGCAAGGTGAACGGTGTGCTGGAGTCCGTCATCTTCTATCCAATACCACTCGTCGAAGGACGTTCGGTTCCTGCTGGTGTTGCCTGGCTTGTAATAGCAGCGTTGTTTCTGACTTTTCGGATGAACTTTATCAACCTGCGTGGCTTTGTTCATGCCATCAAGGTCACGGCTGGCAGATATGACGATCCGAGTGACGCCGGGGAAGTGAGCCACTTCCAGGCGCTCACCGCCGCATTGTCAGCCACCGTGGGGTTGGGCAACATTGCAGGTGTGGCCGTTGCCGTTGGGCTTGGTGGTCCCGGTGCGACGTTCTGGATGATTGTCGCGGGCTTCCTCGGAATGTCTTCGAAGTTTGTCGAATGCACCCTGGGGCAAATGTACCGACAAGTGCGTCCGGATGGAAGAATTATGGGCGGAGCGATGTTCTACCTGACTCACGGGTTGCAGGAAATTGGCCTTGGTGGTCTCGGGAAAGCTTTGGGGCTTCTGTTTGCCGTGCTTTGTATTGGCGGCTCATTTGCCGGCGGAAATGCGTTTCAGGTCAACCAGAGCCTTGGCGCTGTGGGGCAGACAATCCCATTCTTCGGTCAGTACCCGTGGGTCTATGGTTTAATCATGTCCGTTCTCGCGGGCGTCGTAATTATTGGCGGAATCAAACGCATTGCATCAACGGCCGAGAAGATCGTTCCGTTCATGTGTGGAGTTTATGTACTGGCCTGCGTCATCATTCTGCTCAAGAATGCCGGTGAAATTCCCGCTGCTGCCGCCACAATCATCGGAAGTGCATTTTCAATGAAAGCCGGTCTTGGAGGGTTCATTGGTGTGCTGATTCAGGGATTCAAGCGAGCGGCATTCTCGAATGAGGCGGGAGTCGGATCTGCGGCCATCGCTCACTCGGCCGCAAAGACAGACTACGCGGTCCGCGAAGGCATTGTTTCACTGCTTGAACCATTCATCGATACTGTTGTTGTCTGTTCGATGACCGCTCTGGTCATCGTGATTACCGGCGCCTGGAATCATGAAAACCCTGACATGCCCGCCAGCATGAAACAGCAGTTTAAGTTTGCAGAAGATGGTACAGTGGCATCCATCGAAGGTGCCGCCCTGACGTCGGAAGCTATGAACGGGCAAATCAATGGATTCAAGTATGTCCTGGCCGCCGCGACGGCCCTGTTTGCTTTCAGCACCATGATTTCATGGTCTTACTACGGTGAGCGATGCTGGGCATTTTTGTTCGGTGACAACGCCTCGATGTCATACAAAATCACGTTCCTGATTTTTTCGTTCCTTGGGTCCGTGATTTCTGCTGGCAACGTTCTGGCATTCGGAGACCTGATGATCTTCGGGATGGCCATCCCCAATATCCTCGGACTGTTTTTGCTGTCCGGCAAGGTAAAAGTTAAACTGGACGAGTACTGGGCCAAACTCACCAGCGGGGAACTGGATCAGGAAGCAGAAGCGTATCGGCTGAAGTAATGTCCACAGACATGATGAATCTGTTTGAAGCCGTCCTGCTCCCAACAGGAGTCAACAACGATTCATCCTGTAACGATCGAATTTACTCGCACCAGGAAGTCATCAAGGAACATAAGAGATGCCATTTTCCGATGTCACCGTTGTCGTACCGGTCGACTTTAGCGACCAGTCGGACTTCGCAGTGCATTCTGCTTTGTCGATTGCTGGCGACCCCAAACGCCTGCATCTGGTACATGTTCTGGTCCCGCTGGATTCTGTTTCGCCGGGAGTGCTTCTTGGCGACATCACGGACGAAACCCGCAAAGCGGCGGTCGAAAAGAACCTGCAAAAGCTGGCCGCCGAAAAAGGGGCGGCTGGTGCCAACATGAGTGTTCTGTCTGGAGACCCAGGAGAGGAGATTTCTGAGTTTGCGAAGAAAATCAAGGCTGATTTGATCGTCATACCATCGCATGGTTACCAGGGGTTCAAACGGCTTGTTCTGGGTTCCGTTGCAGAACGCGTCATCCGATATGCCGAATGCAGCGTCCTGGTCCTTCGTCGAAAAGACGCCGAATAACGGAACGCCTTTGAAATGCAGGAAGTCGATTCATTGGCACCGTTTCGATGGCGCTTTGCAGGAAGAACGCTCGAACGCGATCATTTGCCGCTGCTAATGGGTATTCTGAATGTCACGCCTGATAGTTTTTCAGACGGCGGTCAGCACAACCAGATAGAGGATGCCGTCGCGTTCGGGTTGCGACTGGTCAACGACGGCGCGGATATTCTGGATGTTGGCGGCGAATCTACGAGGCCGGGTTCAGAATTCGTATCTGCCGACGAAGAGTTGAATCGCACGATTCCTGTGATTGAGCGACTTGTCTCCGAAACGGATGTTCCTGTTTCTATCGATACGACCAAAGCTATCGTTGCTGAAGAAGCCATTCGAGCCGGCGCCACCATTGTGAACGACATTTCCGGACTGACCTTCGATGCAGAAATGATCGAAGTCTGCTCGCATTCGGATGTCGGGATCTGCCTGATGCACATCAGAGGAACTCCAAAGACAATGCAGGAGAATCCTGAATACGAGGATGTCTGCCGGGAAGTCGTGGAGTTTCTTTGCGATGGCATGCGACGATGTGAAGCTGCAGGCATCGATCGTGAGCGACTTTGCCTGGACCCGGGGATCGGCTTTGGGAAAACGGCTGATCACAACATGACACTGATGCGAGCGATCCCGCGACTGCGAACGGAGCTTGAACGACCGCTGTTAATTGGTCACTCAAGAAAACGTTTTCTTTCGAAAGTTCTTGGACGCGATGTGGAAGAACGCACAGCGGGCACCATTGGTGTTTCCATCGCGCTGGCACAACTTGGTGCAGACCTGCTTCGCGTCCACGACGTCCGCGCCGTCCGGGATGCTTTGGTCGCATGGCAATCGCTCAGCGAATGATCGCCTCTCTGAACCACCCGTGAGAACCGGACTGGGTCAATCGGAGGCCAGCGCTTCGGCTCTTATCCCCGAGTAATAAAGTTGGAAGACTGGCTGAGGAATTGGACAGGGTTATCGAACGTCACCTTGTCAATGAGCGACATCGCATGTCCACGTCGACTCATCTCAAGCCGTGCTTTGGGAACGGCAAGAGGATCGCTGCACCCCCAGTCTCCTGCGGAATTCATCCAGATTCGTTCTGATCCGTACATTTCGATGACGTCGGCGGCTCGCTGCGGCGTCATCTTTGTGTCCGGGTAAAGCGTCATTCCGGCCCAGAAGCCACGATCCAGAACTTCAGCAACCGTATGCTCTTCGACGTGATCGATAAGGATACGGCCTGGATCAATGCTGCTCGCCGTTAATGCATCCATAATTAACCGAGTGCCTTTGAGTTTATCTTCCAGATGAGGTGTGTGAACAAGCACCAACTGGTTATGTGTTTCTGCGAGTGCAATTTGTTCTTCCAGAATGATACGTTCATTCTTTGTGTTCTTGTTCAGTCCAATTTCACCGATACCAAGTACCGTTTCGCACTTCAGGAAGTCCGGGATCAGCGAGACCACTTCGCGGGCAAATCCGGGATCGTCAGCTTCCTTGGGATTGATGCAAAGCCAGGTGTAGTGCTTGATTCCAAACAGCCCGGCACGACGAGGTTCGTATTCTGTCAGCTGCCGAAAATAGTCTGCAAATCCCTGAGCGGACGATCGATCGAAACCAGCCCAGAAGGCGGGCTCCGTCACGGCAATGCAGCCTGCCTGAGCCATGCGCTGGTAGTCGTCAGTTGTCCGTGACACCATATGAATGTGGGGGTCGATGTATCGCATCATGCGTCTCCCTTTTCGAGTACACTGGAGTTTGGAACCGGTAGACGAACGGCGCCCGCGGCCCCTTTCATCCCTTCAGCTGACTGGGGCAGTTCCGTTGTGTGATCGCTGAGCAGTTCCAGAATTCGCTTTGCACGATGGGGCTGACCATCGATCAGAATCTCAACGGCCTGACGCAGGGCTGCATCTCGAAAGTCGGCCTGGTCGCTCTCTGGCTTCGAACGATCAATCCGGTCGAAGAATGCTGCTACATCAAGTAGCCGAGCACGATGTTCGAGGAAGTACGTGTTGATGACCTGTTCCCGCGTTTGCGGACTCGTGAATTCAGTGGACATTGAACTGCCCTTTCCATTTCGAGTATTTCGCAGCTGAGTCGCGTCTTCGAGAATTATCCTCGACGATTACGCTGCTGACACATGGACTCGTTTAAAGCAGCCGACCAGCATAGCCACAAGGCATGAAGCGGCAAAGACATCTCCGATTTGCAAATACAGTGAACGACGATCATCAAGTGGCACCTGTCCAAAAACAATCGCCGACATCTGCCGTCGCCACCGGCCCGTTTCCGGATCACGCATTCCGGAAACCGTGCGAAACGCTGGTGTCAGCGACATGGTAGATTCTTCTGCGACCAGAATCTGATCCGGTTCCCGAATCGTTCCGTTTCCGTCGATGAATGCCGAAATACCGCCGTTCACAGCACGGACGAGTGGTTTTCGCGTTTCAACACATCGAAACACAGCTGTGATCAGGTGCTGATCCAGTTCGCTGGAACCACGAAACCAGGCATCGTTCGTCAGATTTACAAGGACATCACACGCCTGACCGCTTTCGTCCTGTTTTCCCGCAATTCGTCGAACCAGATGCGGAACCGTGTCTTCAAAACAAATCAGTGGTGCCAGCCGGAAGCCTGCGGTTTCAAAGATCATGGGGGATTCGCCCGCAGCGATACCAAAGTAAGGACCAAAAGGTGTCAGGTTGGTCAGCCATGGAAAAATGCTTTTCAGGGGAATGTATTCGCCAAAAATGACGCGGTGAATTTTGTCATAACGGCCCATGTATCCCAGATCAGGACGCACAAAGGCGGCAGAGTTGAAGGCTTTCAGGTCAGAGGCAGAAACAACGTGTGATTCAATTCCCATCATCAGCGCTGCCCCGACTGCTGCAGCATGATCGTGGAGACTTTTTCGCACATCATCGGATCGCCAGATGCGTGAGATCATTTCCGGCGTAAAGTCGCCGGACTCTCGCATCGGCGGCGGTAACTGTTCGAGCAGTTGCTCGTCCGTAACATCGCCTTCCACAGTACGATCCGGCCACGGCCACATCGTCTCCGGCCATACGATCAGGTCAGGCCTCAAGTCGACGCAACGCCGGGTCAATTGATCGTGGATCTGATACCGAGTCACCCATTCCTCGGGATCGTGCTTCACCTCCGGCGAAAAATTACCCTGAATCAAAGCAACAACCGGACCTGCGCGAAATGACGCGGGATCGACTGATCGGACACTTCCGTAACCGCAGCACAAAGTCACCACGGAAACGGCAATCAAACCGGCCGTTCGGGGGCGATCGACGAACTGACGCGGGACCTGATGTTCTTCAATGGCAGATGCACCAGAATCCAGATTCCACGACTTCAGCAGGTTGTAAGGGATCTGAATCGCCACCGCTGTGTTTGCCAGGGCAACAACAAAACTTACGCCATACGCACCTGTAATATCAGCAATCTGGATGAAAGCGGACCACTGGTACTGAGAGTGCCCAAGATAGTACCAGGAAAAGCCTGTCAGCAGATACGCGCGAACATATTCCAGTGATGTCCAGACGACCGGTACTGCGATCAACAACGGAAAACCACGGCTATGGATTCTTCGACTGATCCAGACAAAAGCAGGAAAGTAGAATGCCAGATAAAAACTTAAGGCGAGCAATGCAATGATCATGGCCGGGTCACCGAGCCTCATCCATTGCAATGTCACCGCCGACCAGATGAAACCCGTGATAAACAGAATCATCCAGGACCAGCGCGGAATGGAATTCAATCGAACCACCTGGATCAATGGCACCAGCGCGATCCAGGCAATCGGTGAGAAATCCAGCGGTGTGAAGCAACTCCACAACAGAACGGCAGAAGCGGAACACAGCATCAGGACGGTAAGAGCTGATCCGCTCCGTTCTTTCGAGACACGGCGCTGGCCTGAAGCAATAATCTGTTCAATCTCCGGACGCAGACCGGCATTCGACTCCTGGACATCTGTCGCGTCTGAAGGCTTCGACATTTTTGAGCGATCCGTTTTGGGCGATCCGTTCGGAGTTCAAACGGGCATCGTTTTCCATGACACCAGCCGTACGCCCGCTGCGGCCGGCATTCCATGTTTTGAGAGCCACCTGGCCCCGCAGGCCACGGGCCAAAAACGAAACAAACCCGAGAAATGCACACGGCATTTCCGGGTTTGAATCTGACTGCCTGATAAATTTACCCTGTAGGGACTCGAACCCCAACCAACAGAGCCAGAATCTGTCGTGCTACCGATTACACCACAGGGTAATGTCCGACCGAATTCCGCGAATTCAACCGTGCGGGCAGAAATCTAACGTGCTGCTCAGCTTGTGTAAAGCCCTGGATTGAACTCCCCGGATTCGATAGCCAAGGGAACAATCACAACTCATTCGAAATCGACCACTTCCTGGACACCGAGCAAAAGATTTTGGTTCGAAGTCCTCCAGCGAAAGTGTCAGAACGGGGGAAACGGACCAGTTTCCATGCGGTTCAGAAATTGCCCGCGAATCACCGAGAACGCTGGCCGGCACCGATCCCATAGCCATAGACGCTCATTGCAAATCCAACGGTTCAGACAGGTTGCGTATCAGCCTGCAGCCAGAGTGAGCCCGGCAGCAGGGTGGCGTACGGCATGACGACAACCGGTCCCCGGGCTGATGAATCCTGGAGCTTTCAGGGCGTCAATCCAAAGATTATTGTGTTCAATTGTGACTAAGACCTGACTTTGTGAGAATGAGTTTGTGCACTGGAATTGCTGAGCCTGCCTCAACCTGCGTGCAAACGCAGTCGGTCCAATCCGGTGACGGTAGGCATTGGTGGGATCGAGAGGCCGAATTGAAAGACGTCAGATTCTCACTCCGCGAACGGTTGATTGCGAGCCAGATCTGGATGCGTCTTCGGCTGCCTGGATCACTTGCGTTCGCACTTTGGTGTCTGTTCGCGACGATGGAATTCTCGCTTGCTGTACTCAGTTCCCCAAAGATTATTCTGCTGCTCCTGGTCACGATACCTGCAGCCGGATTGCTCGCGATCATTACTGCGCCGTCTGCCGCATACTTCTTGTTCTCCGACCTCGTGGATTGGCAAAGTCGAAAAAATGGAGCACCATTCACTGTCGGTGATCGCGTCGTCATCATCCCGGGGCAACACTCAGGGCGAAGTGCAACCATTACATCATTGGGGCAATGCCAGTCCCTGAGAGTCACGATTGACGGCGACGAGACTGAGATTTGTGGCTACTCCCATCATCAACTCAAACGCGCTGCGGAACCATCAACAACACCTTGCTGAGTTCGCCAGCGGGCCCGGTGTGTTTCATAATGCAAAGCACACGCTTTGAATCTGGTTACTTCGCCAGGACTTTGTCATGCGATGAGTTCGTTATGCGATGATTTCCTCGATGACCTGTCCACCGAACTGCGAAAGCTGTTTAAAACGACCTCCGTGAAACCATGTAAGCCGATTGTCATCGAGGCCAAGGAGTCGAAGCAGCGTCACGTGGAGGTCGCGAATCGGGTGGACACAATCAACGGCGCTGTCTCCAATTTCATCTGTGGCACCGATTGTGTGGCCACCACGCACGCCACCGCCGGCAAACCAAACCGTCATTGCTCTGGCGTTGTGGTCTCTTCCATAAGCCAGACCTCCGCGCACGCCGTTATCAGGGCTGCGGCCGAATTCGCCACACCAGACGACGAGCGTGTTTTCCAGCAACCCACGTTCTCGCAGGTCTCTAATCAACCCGGCAATCGGTCGATCCACTGCTTTCATCAGCGATGAATGTGCGCGTGCGATGTAGTCGTGCGAATCCCAGGTGCCTGCATACAGCTGCACGAAACGAACACCGCGTTCAACCAATCGACGTGCGAGCAGACATTTTCGGCCAAATGCTTCGCAGGATGGATCATCCAGCCCATACATCTGATGAGTTGCGGCGGTTTCTCCGTTCAGTTCCAGGATTCCGGGTACTTCCATCTGCATCCGGAATGCAAGTTCATAGGACTCCATTCGCGCCGACAGATCGTCCGTTTGCTGGTGCCGTTCACGATGCCGGGCGTTCAGCTTTTGGAGCAGATTCAGGTTCTCGCGCTGGTGCTCGCGGGTAATCTCTTTGCGCGGCAGAAGATCCAGGATTGGAGTTCCCTGAGGGCGAAGTGGCGTTCCCTGAAAATGTGCGGGCAAATAGCCGCTGCTCCAGTTGGAAGGCCCTCCCTGTGGATGGGCTAATTCCGGCAGGACAATAAACCCCGGCAGATTCTGGTTTTCGGTGCCCAGACCATAAGTCACCCAGGCTCCCACAGCCGGATCACCGACAAACTGATTGCCGGTGTTCATGTGGTACAAAGCAGTCGGATGGTTGACTGATTCGGCCTGAAGTCCGCGATAAAAGCAAATATCATCCGCAACGTGCTGCAGGTATTCCCAGTTGGTTGCCATATCCGCCCCGCATTGACCAGCCTTGCGGAACTGAAACGGACTTTGAACGTAATACCTGGTTCCGCTTTCCATTGCGGATTTGTTCTTGCCCTGTCGAGTAAATTGTTTGAGATGAACGGATTCCAGTTCGGGCTTGGGATCGAAGGTGTCGATGTGGCTCGGCCCACCCTCCATCATCAGGAAGATGCATTGAGTCGCTTTTGCCGGAACATGCTGCGATCTGGATGCGAGCGGCGATTCGCCGGCGGCTGGCATACGAGGAGCAGTCTCATCCGCCATCATTCCCGTTAGGGCCACTGAACCAAGGCTTGCCCCCAGTCCGTAAAGAGCCGCGCGATCAAGAAGATTTCGGCGACTCATCATCGGTTGTTGTGGAGAGAATTCTGTCATCAGCGAATACCTGCTTCGAACAGGGGTGACCTGAGGCTGGCTGGTGAAAGCTTGTCGAATTGAATCGCCGCGGCATCCGGAAGCATGTTCACTTTTTCGGTAGGTCTTATTTCTTTTTCAGCACGAAAACAACATCTTCGGTGCGTCCGTTGATCTTTATCGGCTTGTCGATGTTGTACGCGAAGTCGTAGGTTTCTGCGATTTCGAATTCCGCCACTTTCTTCATCAAAGACTGAAACTGAGCATTCTTGTAGGTTCGGTATTCCATGTGATCCACGATTCGCAAACGTTTCGTGGGAGTGTAGACATCGATGTGCATTCCAAGGTGTTCAAGACGGGTCTTTCGGTCAATTCCCTTCGACCACATGTAAGAGTTTACGACCAGATTGCCCCGACGTGCTGACCAGCTTTCCTCTTCCATTGGCTCACCAATTGTGGGTTCCAGATGGATACCAAGAATATAGAGACCGCCTTTCTTCATCGCGGCCGCCATGCATTTGAGGTGGCTGACGGCTGCCGCCTCGGTGCTCAAATGGCGAAACGTGTTGATGGTGTTAAACGCGGCATCAAACTTTTTCTTAACTTTGAAGTCAGACATATCATCGACCGTGACACTTTCGGCGAAGCCATGGCGTTTGAGTCTGTCGTTGCAGAACTTGACTGCTTTTTCGTTCAGATCATTCCCGGCCACATCGTAACCGGCTTTGGCCATGCGGATGAGCAGGCGGCCTGTTCCGCACGCGGGTTCAAACAGTCTCCGGACCTGACAGCCGGCATGTTTCCTGAAACACGCATTCATGAAATCAAACTCTGCCTTGCAGTCTGATCCAAACAGCAGGTCGTAGTATTTGGGAAAGTCATAGATGCTGGCCGTGACGTCGTGAGACATGGTCGAATTGCAGTGTTTCAAAAGGGGATTATCGAATGGAAGTACACATCAGTCTCGCGGCGAAGCACACGGGTTCGTAGACTGAAAATGGATTGAGAGGCTAACACACCGGCGACCATGAGGCGAATTTCGAGCCCGGGGGGGCACCCAAAATGACGCCATCGGACCTGGCTTGCGCCGGTGAACAGGAAACGATTCGTCGATTCTGATGGTCAGGGCAGGAATCGAATGCAAACGGGGCGGCCCACTTCAACCATATGATCTGTAGACTTGAGATTTCCCGTCGTCTGGTTGATTTCGAAGGTGATCACGGTGTCAGAATTCTGGTTTTCGGCCAGCAGAAACAGCCCGTTCGGAGAAATGACAAAATTACGAGGTTCCTGGCCACCAGTACTCACGACATCCACAAGGGTGAGCGTACCATCGTCCGAATTTACCGTGTAAACAGCGATACTGTCATGACCTCGATTGCTGACGTAGGCAAATTTACCAGTTGGGTGCACCAGGCACTCTGCGGTACTGCGGCGAACGCTGGCTTCCGTATCTTTCGGCAGCGTGGAGAGATCCTGAATGCGAGTGAGCCCTCCATGTTCCTGGTCTCGATGAAATACAGAAACCATGCAGGTGAGTTCGTTGTTTGAGTATGCGAATTTTCCGTTCGGGTGAATGGAAAAGTGTCTGGGACCTCCGCCGGGCTCAACGGAAACTGACGACGGTGACGCGGCTTCCAGGATGCCGGAGCTTTCGTCAAATCGATAGATTTGAATGCGATCCGTGCCCAGATCAGCGGCGTAGGCGAATCGATTATCGGCGCTCAGATTAATCGAATGGGCATGGGCCGCTTCCTGCCTCGACTTATCAACGCTGCTGCCTTCGTGCTGCACATTACACGAAGCCGGCCCCAACGCTCCGTCATCTCCGATTGGATAGACGACAATGTTGCCTCCCACATAGTTTGCGATCAACAGGAATTTGCCTGTGCCGTCAATATTGCAGTGGCAGGGAGCTCCGCCAAGTGACGGCTGCTGGTTAATCAGTGTCAGCATCCCGTCCTCCTGAATTCGATAGGCAGAAACTCCACCATTCGCCCGACCTTCGCCTTCGCTGACTTCATTGACTGCGTAGAGGAATTTTCCGGACGCGTGAATTGCAAGGAATGACGGATTGATTGCCTCGGCCGCGAGAACAGGTGTCGAAATTGCTCCGGTTTCGTCGTCGAATGAGCAGGTGTAGATACCTTCGCTGCTGCTGCCCCCAACTGTATAGGTACCAATGTAAAGACGATGCATGTCTGCCTTTCCGATTCCTCCTGACACAAGTGCAAGAATGAATGCCAGTAACAACTGACTTTTCCACCCGTGAGAGCTGCAGGCAACTTTTCTTAACCGCCCGATTCCTGGCAGAAGTGATGCAGTTTGCATAGGGAAAAGTGTGTGTGTCCGCATGTTGAGTAATTCCGCTGTCCAGATTTGCACGGGTCAGATCGCACGGTTCAGCCAGACAAAGAGGCGAAAGAGCTGAGCCGTCGGGATACCCATGATCTCGTCCGGGATCGATGCACGCAACCAAAGGGCTGCTGTCCGCATAAAAGTCCCTGATCTTACTGTCGCATCAGAGCAAATGCACAGGCCGGCAGCGCGGGATCGCCGTTCGATCTGAATTTCACTAATCGTGATGAATAAGGATCGGCTGCAGCTGTACGCTTCCGGCGGTATCGAGGACCCGGAAAATTTCCAGCACAAACGGGGTCGACGAATAGCAGGTTGGGGGCACAAATGCAGACCAGGCATCGTGGATGCGTTCGTCGCTGGACGTTCGCGTCGTACTCTCAATGATGCCGTTGACAGCAATTGCAATGTCGATCGGCTGCGTCCAGCCAACCTCCGTCCGACTGGTGGAGGCAATCATCTTTGCTTCAAAAAAACATGGAACACAATCCAAGCCGGGCAGAATTCCGTCACCTCCGGAAAGCAGAACCGTCTTCAAATCCGGAGAGACCTGAGGAAATTGATCAACGCGAGTGCCAAGAAGTTCCGGCCTGACTTGCATTGCCGTTGACAACTTTACTTCGTCCCCCGCGCCAAAGAGTGCATGCATTCTGGCCGCAGACGCAAAACGACTCTGAAAATCCGGCTCCGTCACAATATCTGCCTCCGGGCCGATCATGGTCTTTCGGAGTCGCGGTTGAAACTCCCCGGCGATTGACTGACCGTCGAACGGCACGTCGATATTCAGTTGAAGCACGTCCAGAATTGTAGGAAGGACGTCTATTGTTTCGACGTTCGCATCGCTTGTTTCCCCCTGACTCTGCCCTGGAAGCTTTACGAACAATGGCACACTCATAATGTCCGCCAGCGTTTCATCTGATGGTTCGCGTCGATTCATGCCGGGTACGAAGGACATCCCGTGATCAGCAGTCACCACCAGAAGGCAGTCTTCCCAAAGCCCCGAGTCTTTCAGCTGGTCGATTGTTCGTGCAATCTGCGCATCAACCCACTGCAACTGCATCAGATAACGTTGCCAGCCGAGCATCGCGTCGCGTTCGTCATTGCTCCAGATTTCTCCAATTTCCCCCATCGCACCCTGGGGGAAAAGATTAAATCCGGGATTGTCGAGATAGCGAGTTCCGTCAGGGAACAGACTCCAGGGATCATGCGGCGCGACAATATGCAATGCCGCAAACAACGTTTTCTCTCTTGGGGTCAGACAACGAATAAAGTGATCAAACTGGTCTGGGCGATAGGTGTCCCACGGATAAATGATGCACCCTCGCTCAGCCTTTGCCGCGTACTGGGGGTTCGTAACTTCAGCAATCCCAAACCAGGTGTGTGGTATGGGCGAATCGACGCCGGGCGTTCCATCCGGAAATGTGGTTTTGAGGTAGACTCGGGAGAGTGTTGAAAGCAGAAGCTTCGTCTGTACCACGGTGCTTCGCTTCTCGAGATGTTCGAGTAACTCTTTGGGACAGAGACGGGTAACAGGCTCGAGTACCAGCATATCGAACTGGTCTGTATCATAGATGAAGCGGAACAGGTTGTTCGGCCATGTCGCTTCCACCGGCGCGCCATCGGCGTAGGGCACGTTGCCGGACAGAACGGCCGGGACAGCACTACCCGTTCGGTAATGCACGGTCGTTGCATTACGATACCAGGAACTCGTGGCTGCGAGCGAAGCGAAGCCCGGAAAACGAACGGCATCAATGTTGTGTTCACGGTCGAGCAACGACATGCCGCAGAAACCATCGAAAACAATAAGAATGACAGGTCGTGGTTTCTGTGCCGACAGGGCGCGAGCCGTCGAGGCGGGAGCAGGTGGCCAGAGAACGGATTGAATGCCTGCATTCGTGAAGAGGTTGACCGGAAACAGGAACACTCCCAGGAGGCTGTATTCCAGAAACTGACGAACAGCCGCGCGACGCTGATACACGGACGTCATGGCACCGGCAAGTGGCACGGCAATCAGGGACATCAGCAGATCCGAAATCCCGAATCGCATGAGCTGAAATGATTGCACAAGCCAGAAGTTCATCGTCAGAAGGAAGAGCAGAATCAGCAGGAAGACACTCGCTGTATGTGCTTTGATTCCAGCCCGGGTTCCGCACGTCCGGCCCATAACAATCGCCAGCAGCGACAAAACCGCCGTCGGAACAAACACCACAACCGCTACCGCAAGGCAGACCGCGGTGAATTCCATTCGCTCGAGTCGAAGGTAGGCAGGATTCTGTTGCAGGCGAAACATGACCGGCTGTGCAATCGCAAAACCACTGAGCGCCAGCAGGTGCAAACACCGCCTCACAGCGCTGACACCTTCAATCGACGACGACGTCGAATCTGCAGCTGGTGCTGCCATTGATGTTTCCTGCAAGCTCATTCTGGCTATTCTCGTGGTCGACGGTGGCAACGATCATCGCGGCTGGATGTAGTACAGTGATCGTGTCTTTGACGGCAGATCCCAGCGTTGCTGAATGTCAAAATGATGCGTCAGCAGTCGTTCAAAACGCTCTCGACTGTAGTCCGGAAATTGATCCGTTCGATTGGCAAGCAGAGACTGCACCTGTGGGTCATCCCGATCAACGAACTCAATAACGACGGATGCCTGACGCGCGACGAGCCAGTCGATGACCTGATCCAGCAAAAGGTTTTCGCCAATGACCAGATGGTGAATCACCGCAAGCATCAGGATCAGGTCGGGGTGACTGCGTTCTTCGAGCCGTTTGCGTTCAGCGCCGTTCCATCCCAGTGACGGCGACGCGTCCGCTAGGTTGAACACCATGGGAATGATATTCCCGACGCGATCAGATCCCAGATGTTTGTACAGTTGATTCACAGTCAGGTGATCGATGTCCATCGCCAGGACACAACGAGATTGTGCTGCTGCGATTCTGGAATATCGACCTCGATTGCACCCAATGTCCCACACCTGATTCCAGTGCCTGGTGGATACGATTTCGGAGACGTAAATTTCCTTTGCCGCACCGTCGTTCTGAACGGGAGCAGAGGCAGCGTCGTACTGAATCCAGCGTGACTGTGTTTCCTGCCAGTTCAGGTTCTCGATGATTCGCTGAAGACCTCTCAGGTTATTCAGTATGACATCTTTCCCGAATCCCGCTTCCGCCAGAGAACCGGCGACTCCGGTTTGCATAGCCGAAGCTGACCTGGCAGTATCGGCATGATCGAGTTTTGCATGCAGTCTGACGTGGCTGAAAACGCCGGCGCGAAAGGTGTCGCGAAAGGACAGCAGGCCGGACATTTGCCGAGGTGTGATGCCTTCAACGCGGCCTCGCAGCATCGGCTGAAAATCCACGCCTCGGTAAGCCTGCAGCATCAGCGGATAAAGAAACAGCTGGCAGAATTGACGGTAACCCTCCCACGCCTGCCCGGGACGCAGCGGAGTGAAAGACGACGTGTCGATAAATGTGGGCCGCGTTCCTGCAAATTGAACGTTGTAAGGAGTCGCGTCCTTCAGAATTACATCGTCCGCCAGAGCCCGCTGAAGCAGATCGAGCGTCAACAGCGCAGCCGATTTGAGCATTTCAAAGGACCACTCAAACGGATACGTGATGACAGGGATACGCTCATGCCGAAGCACACCCTGCCACGATGCTGGCGAATCAATCGAAACAGACTGCCCGTCGATCCGACGGGTTCGCATTCGTCCTGCCGAGAGCAGAGGGAGAGAATCATCAGCATGATCGCTGCGTGACAGTACAGGCAGCAGATCGAGCGTTTGCTGACCGTCCAGCAGATGTGTCCTGACAATTAAGCCTTCATTCATCGCCGACAGGAAGAACGGCCGAGCCGAGATTGCGTTCCAGTCGCTCAGACCTTCGGCACTTAGCGACCGATACACTTGCCCTTCATGGAAGAACACACGAGCGCTGCGATCTCGAAAAGAACCGGCATCAAATCGCGCCGTTGATTGCTCATTGGTTTGAAGCAATGGTCACTCCGGCGAAGATGGTGCTGATGGTGAAGCCGCCCGAAATTTCCACGACTTCCAGAGATGTCGGAAGAAGACCATCAAGCCAGCACTGCCGCCAACAATGGCTTGCAGCAGAAGACTACCGGCACCTGGATCAAGATAAGCGAGCATGGTAAAGTCTGTCATGGCAATCTTCTTTACTAAGTGCGGCATCAAAATGAAGTCGAATCGCATTCAGGGATGAGCTTCCAAATTCGGCGTCTCACGCTGAAAGAAGGTGACTTTCGTGATGCCATCGCCGTCACCCGCGCAATTAACCTCGGCTGGCGATTCAGGATTCGGTGAATTCCGAAAATCTTTGTTCTGGGTAGCAGAGGCCGCGATTTCGCTCAGAACACCGGATGGAAGATTCGTGTGTTTGCAAAGAAACTCTTCGATTTATTTACGGCGGCGGTTAACAAGGCGACTTGCCTGCGGAACGGTACGACGGATGACTGAGATCGCGAACTCTAACGGATACAGGTTGTGAAAATCGGAATCATAGGATCAGGAATATCGGGACTGACGGCCGCCTGGATCCTGAACCGTCACCACGACGTCACCGTGCTTGAGGCGAGTGATCGGGTTGGCGGTCACACAAATACCGTCTCAGTAGACGACGAAGGGAAATCACTGGACGTGGACACGGGATTCATCGTTTACAACGATCGAACCTACCCGAACTTCATTCGACTGCTTTCTGCTCTTGGTCTTCAGGGGCAGCCTACCGCGATGAGTTTCAGTGTCAGTTGTGAAGAGTCCGGCTTGGAGTATTGCGGCTCCGGCCTCTCCGGGCTGTTTTGCCAGAAACGGAACCTGCTGAATCCTTCGTTCCTCCGGATGTTGGGGGACATACTTCGGTTCAACAAGCTTGGCTCTGAAGATGCCGTCGGCGATCAGGTTCCTGATGATATGACAGTCGGCGAATACCTGCGTTTCCGGAATTTGGGGCGTTGGTTTGCCGAAAAGTACCTGCTGCCCATGGGTGCGGCGATCTGGTCGTGTCCAGTGGGGGCCTTTGAGCAGTTCCCGATTCGATTCATTCTGGAATTCTACTTAAACCATGGCCTACTCGCTGTAAGGAATCGTCCGACCTGGCGGACAATCCCTGGTGGATCCCGCCAGTATGTTGATCGAATTCTTGGTCAGCTTGATCGTCCCGTACGACTGGGCGAAAAGGTTGTGAAAATCATTCCGCGAGAGAGCATGGTTTCCGTATTCACAAGAGGAAACGTCGAGTTCCAGTTCGACGAGGTCATTGTTGCCTGCCACAGCGATCAGGCCCTGAGAATGCTGGATGCTCCAACCAAGGCACAGCAGGAGATCCTGACCGGTTTCCCGTACTCAAAGAGTACGGCTGTGCTTCACACCGATACCCGTCTGCTTCCTCGTCGACAGGCCGCATGGTCCAGCTGGAACTATCGGATCCTGAAGGATCAGCAGGATCTGGCGACGGTGACGTACGACATGAATATCCTGCAGCACCTGGCCACGGAAAAAACCTACTGCGTGACGCTGAACCACACAGAAGCGATTCGAGACGAATGTGTGCTGGCCGAATTCAACTATTCGCATCCAATCTTCACGACGAGCCGTCATCGTCTGCAGCAGCGGCATAATGAATTGATTCGGGCAAATCGGCTCTCTTTTTGCGGTGCCTACTGGGGTAACGGTTTCCACGAAGACGGCGTGAACAGCGCGTTGTCGGTTTGTCAGGGTTTTGGAATTGGCCGCGACTGGGATCAGCCGACGTTGCTTTCCGACCACGTTCGTAACTCGACGACCGAAGGATCAGGGCATTTGCCGGCTTTCGAGTCAGCCGAGAACGAATTCCGGGGACAACTCTGATGGAGAGTTGCCTTTATTCGGGACGCGTTCGTCATCGCCGCTTCGGCCCCAGACCCCACGAATTCAGTTACAAGCTGTTCATGCCCTTCATCGATCTCGGGGAACTGGACGGGCTGATGTCGTGTGCCCCGTTTTGCTCAACATCATTTGCAGCAGTTTGGTTTCGGCGAAAGGACTTTCTGGGCGACCCAGCCCTGTCGCTCGACGAAGCGGTTCGTCAGTTGCTCGAAGAACGATGCGGATCGCGACCGAAAGGACCAATTCGCTTGCTGACAAACCTTCGGTACTGGGGTGTCTCGATGAACCCGGTGTGTTTTTACTTCTGCTACGACGAAACCGGAGTGAACGTCGAGACTCTGGTTGCTGAGGTTAACAACACTCCCTGGGGCGAAAAATACTGCTACGTCGTTCAAAATCCGTTTTCGACAGACAACGCTTCCTCAAAGAAAGTGCTTCACGTGTCTCCTTTCATGGGAATGGACATGAAGTACGTCTGGAAGTTAACCCGTCCCGGTCAGGGGCTCTCTATTCACATCGAAAACCATGCAATCCCGGGAAGCGACACCACGGATTCGCCCGCAATCTCATCTTCCAGCCACAGCGCAGACCATCCTGACCATGTCTTCGTGGACGCCACAAAATCGACGGAGTCGATCTCCGGTGCATCCAGCGCCGATCATTTGGACACTGATCAGAAGTCCGCAATTTTTGATGCGACGCTCACTTTGAATCGCGTGCCATGGACTCGATGGAGTCTGGCACGACAGATGATTCGATTTCCGTGTATGACAGCCACGGTCACTGCAGGTATCTACTGGCAGGCGCTGCGTCTTTGGCTGAAAGGTGTTCCATTCGTTCCTCATCCGCGAGTTTCACTTAATCCCTCCTCAAACGGAATTGTCTAATGTCTCTGGAGCAAACATCGACTTTGTCAATTTCCTCCTCCGCAGATTCGCCGTCAGGCAGCGCGGAACGGATCTTCGGGCATCGTTCCAGTCGTTCCCGATCGATACTGATTCGCACCCTGCTCAGCCGTCTTGCCGGTATCAAGACGGGCCATTTGGCCATTGTCCATGCCGACACGCGATACTCATTCGGAGATCCGACTTCTTCTCTGCAGGCTGTTGTTCATATTCACGATGAGCGTCTGTTTGCTCGCTCTTTACTGGGTGGCGCCGTTGGTGCTTCTGAATCCTATCTTCAGGGACACTGGGACTGCGACGACCTCACCAGTCTGTTTCGCATTCTTCTTCGCAACGAAGCAGTGCTGCATCAACTGCGGGTATCTCGCTGGTCGCCGCTTGGTATGGCTCGAAAAATCGGACATTTCCTGAATCGAAATTCACGTCAGGGAAGCCAGAAAAACATCAGCGCGCACTACGATTTGAGCAACGAATTTTTTCAGCTGTTCCTCGACCCAACGATGTTATATTCCAGTGCGTTGTTCACGTCGCCGGAGATGTCGCTTGAAGAAGCTTCCGTTGCGAAAATTGACCGCATTTGCCGCAAGCTGGATCTGAAATCAAACGAACACATTGTTGAGATTGGAACTGGATGGGGAGCATTCGCCATTCATGCCGCCACAGAATATGGCTGCCGCGTCACCACGACCACCATCTCGAAAGAGCAGCATCGCTACGCTGGTCAGAAAATCCATGAACTCGGACTGCAAAACCGTATCGAACTGCTGCTCAGCGATTATCGTGATCTGAAGGGCCAGTACGATAAGCTGGTGTCCATCGAAATGATTGAGGCCGTCGGTCGCGAATACCTGCCGTCCTATTTTCAAACATGCGAGCGACTCGTAAAGCCGGGCGGAGCAATGATGCTGCAGGCGATTGTAATGCCGGAGCAGCGTTTTGACGCTTACGCCTCGTCGGTGGACTTCATCCAGAAGTATATTTTCCCGGGCGGCTTCCTGCCCTCGGTGACCGAAATGCAAAAACATGTGAGCCAGCAGACACAGTTCCGAATGCTGGACCTTTTCGATATGGGTTTTCACTACGCGGAAACGCTTCGCGTTTGGAACAACCGATTTCACCAGCGTCTGCATGAAGTAAAGCAGCTTGGGTTTGATGAACGTTTTATACGAATGTGGCGGTATTACCTGACCTATTGCGAGGCTGCGTTCACGGAACGAGCAACAGGAGTGGCACAGATTCTCTGGGCGAAGCCGGACGCAAAGCTGCACGCGGTTTAGCTTAGCTTAGCT
Source organism: Planctomycetaceae bacterium (assembly GCA_020426345.1). Lineage (GTDB taxonomy): Bacteria > Planctomycetota > Planctomycetia > Planctomycetales > Planctomycetaceae > F1-80-MAGs062. The sequence continues at coordinate 7,393 of JAGQQE010000037.1, read as the reverse complement.
ATCCGTTGAAAAGCCGGGACAGGCAAGCAGGACGACTGGAAACGATCGTGTTTTAAGGTCTTCTGGTCGAGCCGGTCCCGTTTCTCAACAGGTTGTTAGCCGCCCCCGCGAGCGTGCTTGTCCTTTGCAGATATCTTGCTGCACAACCATGTGTTGAATCCCGTGGTCAAACTCGACGGGCTGCATCCTTCGGGCAGGCAGATGATTGACGAATTGACGATCTCGACGCAAAGGCTGCACGATGACATCTGGTCTGCTGGCGACATCTCTCTTAGCCGGAACTGTGGTCTTCACCATCGCGTGGGTCATTTCGCTGGTTAGGCATCGAGTCGATATTATTGACTCTTTCTGGGGCCTCGGATTTATCGCTGCAGTCGCAGTCGTTCGAAATCCAGTCTGGCTCGATTCATCTGTTTTCAATTTTCCTGCCGGTGTGAGGACAGCAGCCGATTTGCTGTTTGTGATGCTGATCGTTTGGGCGCTGCGTCTCAGCATCCAATTGTTCTGGCGATGGACGCTCGAATCGCGTGAAGATCACCGCTACACAGCGATGCGGAATCGCAATCCTCCACGGTGGAAATACACGTGTTTAATAACGGTCTTCTGGCTTCAGACCAGCATCATGTGGGTAGTCAGTCTACCGATTCAGGCGGCAATGCTTGCGGGCCAGCATCCAGCGGATGAAGCTGCAGCATCCGCGCCGCTGTCTGCGGCCGGGCATCTACTGCTGGTGTCGGGATTGCTGTTGAGCGCAGGTGGCGTGATATTTGAAGGTCTGGCAGACTGGCAGCTGTTTCATTTCCGGCGGAATCCCGCGAACGTCGGCAGGGTCCTTGACACTGGACTCTGGCGATTCAGTCGTCATCCAAACTACTTTGGCGAATTCACGGTTTGGTGGGGATTCTTTCTGCTGACACAGGCCTGCGGTGTTTCCATCCTCGCGATCACCTCTCCGATTCTGATGAGCCTGTTTCTGCTGCGTATCTCCGGCGTCACTCTGATGGAAAAGGACATCTCCCAACGGCGCCCGGAATATCAACACTACGCCGCTGTGACCAACACCTTCTTTCCGGGACCGCGAAAAAAGATGGATCAGGCCGGTGACGTCGGACAGTCCCCCTGATTCGAGGCGTCGACCGACAGATTCATTTCTGCGGGATTCGGACCGACGTTGATGACTCTGCCCTGCGGTTTCCGCGAGTCCCCCGATGTACTTTCTGAGAGTCGGCCCGCCTTTGGCTGACAGTGTTGTTTTAAGAGACGTTGTTCCACCGCCCTTTCGATTCAGCACAGACGGTCTACTGCGGTCCAAAAACGCAAGTTTCCTGCGATCCCTGGTCTGATCACCGCGCGAAGCAGTGTCGTTTCGTTGTCACTGGTTTCCTGCCAGACCAGTCTCCAGGGGAAAGGATTGTAGTTTTATTAAGGGTGCATTAGATTCAGCGGGATCATTCCTGAAACCTGCGTCCACGCCCATCGTAGACGCTTCCTCATCGGATTAAGTCGCAGAAGGGAGTTCGCGATGACAAACCCTCTACAGAAGTCAGCTGTCGTCCCGCATCATCGTCGTGGTGGTATCTCAGCTCGGACCGTTGTATCGCTGATTCTGGCAGCCGCGTTCTTCGTTATTGTGTTGCCTGTCGCGATCGCTCTGATTCTTCCTGCCATTCAGCAAGCCAGGGAATCCGCGAGACGGACCGAATCGAAGAACACAATGAAGGCACTTGGTCTGGCGATACACAACTATCACGACACCTACGGGATGCTTCCACCAGCGTCGATTGCTACGCCCGCCTACAGGTTCGATTTGCTATCATCAAACTCCGGTTCTGCAATCCAGGAACCAAAGGTGCCTGTCAAAACGGTAGCGTTCCAGCAGCCCCCTCGTGTCACCGGCGTGGCTCCTTCAGACGCAGGTTCATTTATGGAGTTTGCCGAAGCGGCGATCGCCAGCGATCCTTCACTGGCTGTTCAGCCGTTTGAGCCATTTACGGAGAACTCTGTGGGTGCAGAGACTGTAGCTCCGCTGAATGTAGCAGAGAGTCACCAGCATCACAGCAGCTGGATGACTGCCTTGCTGCCCTACGTTGGACGTTTGGATGTCTGGAATCAAATTGATCCGGATCAACCCTGGGATAGCGCACGCAACCTGCCAGCGTCAATGACTGCTGTGAAGGAGTTTCATCTGACGGGGCTCGTGGCGAGTCGGCCGGAAAGCATAATGTCCGGAAAGTTTGGTGCCTCACACTACGCAGCGAATGCTCAGCTCCTGAAGCTGAATGGGTCGGTTCGATTTCATCACATTTCCGACGGATTATCGAATACAATTCTGCTCGGGACAGTCACTACAGGCCTTGCACCCTGGGCAGGCTCCGGCAGTCTGCGTGATCCCGGCCATGGTATCGGAGCGGCCACAAATCAATTCTCTTACCCGAGCTTGCCCGTTGCCCTGTTCCTGATGGGTGATGGCAGCGTTACGGTTCTCCCTTCATCCACTTCCCCGCAAGTGCTCAATGCACTGGCTGGTCCCGATGACGGAGCCGCAATTGCTTTTTGAGACCGCCGTTCGGCAGGCTCCCTACAATTCGGTGTTTTGCTGAATCGATCGACCAACGCGCTGACTTCAGTCCGTCAGCCCGATGTCTGTAACAGTGTTTGCAGAGAGCCCGGTTCCTCTCGCAGTTGAGCGTCATCGTGTGGTCATGTGGCCTGCAATTTTGGGGCGATGGCCGTTTGCGCGAGTTCTCACTCAGAGCTTGCAGTAAACGACTCAAACTTGATGAATTACTACAGCATCTTTTTTTGCCTCCCATGAACGTGGGAGAGTTGCTCAACTCAAGATTTGTTGAACTATTGATGCCGAATGGTGCACTGGTGGTCAAGAACTCACCGCCATTCACTGAACTCCGTGTTTTCCATTTGATTCTTCATTGCCTTGTGACAGTGTGTGCCATAGCGTCACACACGCATGAGCAAAGTTGAATTCCAGGACCGTTATCTTCCTCGAATTGAGCGGACGTTTGATGCTGTCACTGATTCCGACTCCAGAGACTTCGGGGCCCAACGAATGAATGCAAATCCTTCCCGGTTGCAGCGCGTCACCATTGCATTGCTTTGTCTTTTTGTCGGTTCTCAGGCGGTGCAGGCGGGGGTCATCTTCAATTTGACTGACACGGGCGGGGCAGGAATCGGTACGCAGGCTCGTGCCGGATTCGAAGCGGCTGCTGCCTTTTGGTCGTCCAAATTCAGTGACAACGTTTTCGTCAATCTGAATATAGGTTTCACGACGCTGGGGCCGAATATTCTGGGGTCGGCCAGCTCCACTCAGCAGTTGAATAGTTACACTGATTTCCGCAATGCAATCGCTGCAGATATGACGTCATTCCATGACGCAACGTTCTCCGGCAGCCTTCCCGGTGGTGCCAGTTTTGATCCATACATTAATCGGACTTCCGACAACCCAAACGGGTTCGGAAGTGCAACCCCATATGTTGACGCGGACGGAGGCGCCAACAATACTCAGGTTCGAATCAACACGGCCACAGCGAAAGCGTTGGGATTGTTGTCCGCAAATGCTGCTGCATCGGATGCTTCGATTACGTTCAGCGACGCATTCACTTTCGATTTCGATCCGTCCGATGGCATCACAGCGGGTGCGTTCGACTTTGTTGGTGTTGCCATCCACGAAATTGGCCACGCTCTGGGGTTTGTGAGTGGAGTGGACATTCTGGATATCAATTCCCCACCCGTGAATGGGCCATTCCTTGACAATCAATTCACCTTTGTTTCGCCACTCGATTTTACCCGATTCTCAATTGACAGCGAAACTGCCGGGGCCGACATCGACTGGACGGCTGACGCTCGTGCCAAGTACTTCTCCATCGATGGAGGGGCGACCATATTCCAGAACAATGCCTTTTCAACCGGTTTTTACTTCGGCGATGGTCATCAGGCGAGTCACTGGAAGGACGACATGGGATTCGGAATCATGGATCCCACGCTGGCCCCGGGAGAACTGGGCGTGCCATCAGAACTGGATTTCATCGCGCTGGACGTGATCGGCTGGGACCGAATGAGCATCTCGGCAGTTCCCGAACCATCCTCTACCGCCCTGATGAGTCTTATCGCGTTGGCTTTCTTGAGACGATCGCGACGTCAGAGAGATGATCCTTCGGCAAATGCCGAAGCCACCTGATCGTGGCGTGCCGTTAGCTTCATCGCCGCCTCCCAACACGATCTCCTGACGGTGTTTCGCAAGGATGCTACACAAGGCCATGAAGCGGCCCGCCTGGTGCTCCAAGTTCATCCACACGACGGCTGACTTCCGGGTCTGGCTCAAGTGCAGGAGCCATGTGCGATTTCAATCTCGCATCGATGACCAGTGAACCCCGGCAACCCCAGTGCTTCCGCAACACAAACGAGTCAATTCCGTAGATATCTGCAGCTGGGTTCGACCGAGTGAATGTTACCCAAAGCATATTACTGAGACTGGCGGCGGTGAATTCGCTGTCGTCAACCAGCAGGATCAGCGGAAACTGATTGATGGGCGACCGGTCGTGAAAGGCCTGGCAAAAAATGGATGGCGAAACGTCTTCAGCATGGGGGGCTGCATTCCATACGGGAGCCTGAACGGCAATGACGCCGGGAAGACAAAGGCGAGGATTCCGGAATCCTTCGGGAAGTGACAAGTCATCGGGAATTTTCTCCGGTAACTGTCGACGGCACGTTCCTGCCGCTGCCATCACAAGTTTTGAACCACTGTTAAGACCTGCACCGGAATAGTCGAGCGTGTCGATTGTTGTGCATGTTTGGAAATGCAGGTCGCGAGTCCAGTCGATTCTTTGCAGCAGGTGTATCAGAAATGCCCGAACGTCGCTGATATCCAGCGATGGGTCGTCTTCCTTTGCGATAATCATCAGATATTTGGCCAGCGACAATTGTCCCTGTCCAAGGATAGCGTTCGCGTTGGTGAGTAATTCCTGAGGCTGCCGATCGGCTGCGTAGGGAACATACCGTTCGCTACCGATTGCAAGCAGCAACGGGTGTACGCCCGAAGCATCCACGGCATGGACAGCATGAACGCCCGGCAATACCGTCGGAATCGCCGGTCCGGTGATTTCATGAATCAACTCGCCAAACACCGTATCTTCCTGAGGTGGTCGGCCGACGACCGTGAAAGGCCAGATAGCGTCTTTGCGGTGATACACAGTGTCGACATTCACAACAGGGAAGTCATGTACAAGGCTGTAGTACCCCAGATGGTCACCAAAAGGTCCTTCGGGCATCAGATGTTCTGCGTCGATTGTCCCTGAAAGACAGAAGTCGGCTTCTGCGCAGATCATTGGGCCATTGGTCTGAGGGATCATTCGAACTGCGCGTCGCGACAACGCGCCGGCAAAGGCCACTTCAGGAATTCCATCGGGTAAAGGCATAACAGCGGCCACCGCCATTGAGGGTGGCCCCCCGACAAAGATGTTCACGCGCAGTGGTTCATTCTTTGCAATGGCAGCGGCATGATGGAAGCCGATGCTGCGATGAATCTGATAATGAAGCCCAACCTGATTTGATGCATACTGGTTGCCGCTGATCTGCACCCGATACATCCCAAGATTTGAATGGATGTATCCGGGTCGATCAGGATGTTCGGTGTAAACTTCGGGCAGGGTGATGAACGCGCCACCATCGTCTGGCCACGATTTCATGCGCGGCAACTGATCTAATGTCGTTCTGCACTCCATCACCGGACCATTTCTTCGAGTCGCGCAGCGCATGGAAAGCAGGGTCCGCAGCACGGATGGAATTCGCAGCGGGTGACGCAACAATTCGCCGGGATCCTTTTTCAGGCGGACCAGCGTTTCCACTCCCTTCAGGGCATCTCGAAAGATAAAGCGAGCCCGATCCATCGTTCCAAAAAGGTTGCTCACCATCGGAAATCGGCAGTCACGCACATTCTCAAAAAGAATGGCCGGCCCACCGGACGCGTAGACACGGCGATGAATTTCCGCTGCCTCCAGATTGGCGTCAATGGGATGCCGAATTCTGACCAAATGGCCCGTGCGTTCCAGGTCGGTCACGCATTCCTGTAGATTTCGGTATCCCATCTTCTGATTCCACCGTGATCGGTACTGGCTGTCGGACTGGAGCAATTCCACGGGTCAACCGCAAATGATGTGTGGTGTTCACCTCCAGTTGCGAAATGTATGGTAACCATTCCCAAAACGAGTACATTGCGTCCCGAAAACCCTGAATCATACGGAAAGTCAATCGGTTTTCCTGCTTCTTCAATTGTCATCATTCAACGACCTGAAGATCGATGAACAAATCGAAACAAACGGAAATAACCGTCCATTCTCGAGTGACTTCGCCAATTGAGCAGAAGAGCCATCTGCGGAGGTCGTTATTGTTCGCCGAATTAGCCTCGCTGTCCTACTACGATGAAGTCATTGTCGGTCCGGTGGCCGAATCGATCGGGCTAACCAGCGTTCGATTTTTTGACCGCGATGGTGCGCAGGCCTACCTGTTGTGGAATGACACAGATTGCGTTGTGGCGTGCCGCGGCACAGAACCACACGAATGGAATGACATCAAGGCTGATGCCAACGCTGTCGCCGTCGTTACGGAAACTCTGGGAAAGGTCCACAAAGGGTTCAACGACGAGGTCAACGATCTGTGGCCGATGCTCGAAGATGCACTGGTTGCCAACCAGAAAACACTCTGGTTCTGCGGTCATTCACTGGGAGGTGCGATGGCGACCATCTGCGCGGGACGCTGCTATTTGTCCGAGATCAAGTCAACTCCGCGAGCATTGTTCACTTACGGCAGCCCGCGCGTCGGTGACAAACAGTTTGTCAACTTCGTCAAACTGGATCACAGCCGCTGGGTGAACAACAACGATATTGTGACACGTGTGCCCCCCGCCTGGATGGGTTATCGACACGCCGGTGTTGAATATTATCTGAATCGATTCGGTCGCCTCCAGAAGATCAACGGTATTCTTCGTGTCCGTGACAGGATCCGAGGTTTCCTGGGAGGACTCCTACAATTCAGGATTGACCAATTCTCCGATCATTCCATTGACCGTTACGTGGAATACATCCTGTCAGAACTACAGGCAGAAGAAGGTGGAGCCTAGTGCGGTCAACAGGCCGCAAACATTCCGCAGCGTCGCCCCTCCATTTCTCAAGCCACTCCCCACAACCAGGGACTTAGTTGGATCCTTCAGCTCTGGTTGCATCATCGCAGTGTGGTTCAATCCGCTCAATCAGCCCGCGGCCAACCCTTCCCGTCGTAAGCTTTGCAAAAGAGAATCCGACAGGTTTGTGAGACACTTTTTCTTCAGGCGATCGATCACACGCCATCGATCAAATCGCTGACACATCGGATTACCTTTCGA
>JAGQQE010000378.1 GCA_020426345.1 Planctomycetaceae bacterium | reverse complement strand
TGGCAGCATTGTTACACGAATCCCCCGATATCGACAGGCAGCGGGCAGGGCAGTGGGAAGTTCGGCGCGTGAAAAATAAATTCGTCATCCTGGTGCACTTCGAATGGAAGATCTTCAACGATTCTGTGTCTGTGACTGCCTGAATTTCAAAAACAACTCTGCCCGTGCAGAAATGCAAACGCTCACTTCTGACGGGTCTCCTGGCTGCGTATAATCCAGGTGAAGCAATGCCTTCCGCCCACTCGCTCCCACCAATTACGAATCGTGCATGGAACCCACCCAACTCGCACGAATGACGCAACGACGCTATGAGTAAATATTCGACAATCACATTTTGCCTGCTGGCTGTCGTTGTCTGCGACTCCACGGCAGACGAGATTTCATTCAATCGTGACATTCGGCCGATTCTTTCACAGTACTGCTTTGCATGCCATGGTCCTGACCAGAATCATCGCGAAGCGGATCTGCGACTGGACAATCGTCAAGCGGCCGTCGAACATGGCGCAATCGTTCCCGGCAGAGTCGAACAAAGCTCCCTGATTGAACGAATTTTCAGCACGGACGGCGATTTGATTATGCCTCCTGCAGAATCAGGCAAGACTCTTTCCAGTCAACAGAAGCAACTGCTGTCTGACTGGATTCAGCAGGGAGCGGAATACCAGAAACACTGGTCGTTTGAACCTGTCCCGGACGTTGTGCCATTACCCGATCCCAGTGCCTGGGCTGATGCCTCTTTCGGCGACGCCGAAAAATGGATCCGCAATGGAATCGATTTCTTTGTCGCCGCTCAGCACCATCGCAAAGGGGTGCGCCCGAATCCTGAAGTGGATCGAGCGACCTGGCTTCGTCGTGTCACATTGGACCTGACCGGGTTACCCCCGAGCCTGGAAGAGCTGGATGGGTTTCTGTCGGACCAGTCCGACGACGCCTACGAATCCGTTGTGGACCGACTACTGTCTTCGCCTGCCTACGGCGAAAGAATGGCGAATATGTGGATGGATGTGGCCAGGTACGCAGATACGTTTGGCTATCAAAGCGATGTTGAAATGGACGTCTGGCCCTGGCGTGACTGGGTGATTGAGGCCTTCAACTCCAATATGCCTTATGACCAGTTCTTAACAGAACAAATCGCGGGAGATCTTCTTCCCAATGCGACTCAGAATCAGCGACTGGCCACGACATTTAATCGCCTTCATCGACAAACCAATGAAGGAGGAAGTGTTCCCGAAGAGTTTCGGCTGACCGGCATCGCCGACCGAACGACCACTGCAGGAACCGCTTTTCTGGGGCTCACGTTGGAATGTTGCCGGTGTCATGATCACAAGTTCGACCCCATTTCGCAGCGAGAATTCTATCAGTTGTCTGCCTACTTTTCGGACATCGACGAATTTGGACTCTACGCTCATTTCACTCGTGGTCGGCCGACTCCCGCCATGCTGTTGTATGCGGAAGATGAACGGGCCTCGCATCTGGCGACCCTTCAGGAAATTGAAACGGCAAAGGAGCGCTATGAAACCGCACTACTGTCCGCGCGACAGAAGGTGGAACAACAACCGGACGCACTGTTGAAACAGCTTCCGCCGGTACCAGATCCAGCGTTTCACGCACCTCTGGAAGGTACGGAGGACGGAGTTTCCGGCAAAGCCACGCTTTGCGACGGCGATCAACAGATTGCATGTCCGGATGCTCCGGTGTTCGGAAGAACGTCTCCGTTTACCTACAGCCTTTGGGTCAGGCCCGCGGTTCAGCAGCCTCGCATGCTTGTGTTGCATCAGTCCGTCGCAGCAGAGGACAGTGCATTCCGTGGCATCCAGCTCACTCTTGATGACGGATCCCCGGAATTCTCCATGATTCACTTCTGGCCCGGAAACGCTGTGCGAGTTCAAAGCCGAACTTCGGTTCCCGTCAATCAATGGAGCCATTTGGCGGTCACTCACGATGGAAGTGGTACCGCATCCGGAATCAGAATTTTTGTGAACGGAATGGCCACTGATGTGGATGTGGAACGCGACAAGCTGACCCTCGATGTCCGGCATCGGAAGGAATGGGGTGATCCCAGCGTGGGCAGCGACAAACTGTCGCTGGGGGCGAGGTTTCGGGATGTCGGCTTTCGAGATGGTGGGCTCGATGAATTGAACGTGTACGACCATCAGCTTTCCTCCGCGCAAGTCATGGCGGTCTACTGCAGCGTTCGGAAAGGTTCCGTTCCCGCAGGTATCTCAGTGGAATCAGCCATTGAACATCATCTGCTGGTGGCGGATGAATCGGTCCGGAATGCTCGAACTGCCTTACAGAAGGCTCGTCATGAAGAAAACGAATTCGTCTCCGGGATTCGACAGATCATGGTCATGCAGCATTCTGCTGATGCGGCTCCGACCCATATGCTCGCACGCGGCGAATACACAGCGAAGGGCGAAGCTGTCAACGCAGGTCTGCCACAGGCTGCGGGCACCCTTTCAGTGGTCGGAGAAGGACGCCTGCAGCTTGCAAACTGGATGACACATCCAAACCATCCACTGACCTCACGAGTGATTGTGAACCGCATGTGGCACCTGTTCTTTGGACGGGGGATCGTCGTGACTCTGGAAGATTTTGGTTCGCAGGGCACACCACCATCGCATCCGGAGTTGCTCGACTACCTGTCACGTGATTTGATCGAACATCATTGGGATCTGAAGTCGCTGTGTCGAAAGATTGTACTGTCTGCGACATACCGACAATCGTCGGTCAGTGCAGACGCAGCCGCCTTTGCGAAGGACCCTGACAATATCTGGCTATCACGTGGTCCCCGCCATCGATTGTCGGCGGAACAACTCCGCGATTCTATTCTTGCGGCCAGCGGCCTGCTGGTGCGAACGATCGGTGGCCCCAGCGTGATGCCCTACCAGCCCGAAGGGCTCTGGAAACAAGCGGGCACCGGAAAGACCTATCACCAGTCGAAAGGGGAGGGGCTGTATCGAAGAAGCCTTTACACATTCTGGAGACGAACAGCTCCACCACCGTCGATGCTGACTTTTGATGCGACCAGCCGCGAAAGCTGTACGGCCCGGCGAGAGCTAACGACCACGCCCCTGCAGGCACTCGTGTTTTTGAATGATCCGCAGTATGTAGAAGCGGCTCGGGTTCTGGCTGAAAAACTCATTCTATCCCATCGTGACGATCAAAATGCCCGATGGAATGAACTGTTTCGACGACTGCTCTGCCGATTGCCCACAGATCAGGAACGGTCCGTCATCGACAGTCTTTATCAGGAGCAACTTGGCTACTTTCGTGAGGACTCCTCGCGGTCCGACGAGTTCTTGAAGGTCGGTGAACGAACCCCTGAGGAATCGGCAGATCGTTCGGATCTGGCCGCGACAAGTATCGTTGTGCAAACGCTGTTTGCATACGACGAAACAATTATGCTCAGATGAGCGGGCCTCGCGTCACCCAACGACAGCGATGCAGGGATTCAGCTGCGAAACGGCAACCAGAAGAAACGGCAACCAGAAGAAAATAGAGAACACGCATGACAGATCGGATCGCGAACATGTTGATGACCTCAGAAATCAACACGTTGAACAGAGGCCGCAGCAGTCAGGAAACGGCGGTTATCACCGACTGTTCAAGGCTCGGAGCTGGCAACATGCATCGGCGTCATTGGTTGGGGCAGATTGGAATGGGGTTTGGCAGTATTGCCGCCATGGGTCTTTTGCAGCGTGAAGGATACGCCGCGAGTGAAGGCCTTTCGGACACGACCAGCCACGGCGTGATTCATCCACTCCATCACCTGCCAAAAGCAAAACGCGTCATCTACTTGTTTCAGGCGGGAGGCCCGTCTCAACTGGAAACCTGGGATTACAAGCCTCTGCTGAACGAAAAGCAGGGGCAACCGCTTCCGGATTCTGTGCGAAACGGACAGAGGCTGACCGGAATGTCCGGTAATCAGGCCGTACTGCCACTCGCGGGATCGCTGTTCAAATTCTCTCAGCACGGTCAAAGTGGGACATGGGCCAGTGAATTGTTGCCCCATATGTCAAAGCACGTGGATCGGATTGCAGTGATCCGTTCGATGTATACAGAGGCTATTAATCACGATCCCGCAATTACGTTCCTTCAGACTGGCAATCAGATCTCAGGACGCCCCAGCATTGGATCATGGCTTCACTACGGTCTCGGCAGCGACAGTACAAACCTTCCTGCATTCGTTGTCCTGATCACGAAAGGAAAAGGTGGTCAGCCTTTGTATTCACGACTTTGGGGCTCCGGCTTCCTGCCCGCTCGATACCAGGGTGTGCAGTTCCGATCCGGCAGGGAACCTGTGCTATATTTGTCCAATCCGCCCGGTGTTTCCAGAGACAGTCGACGCAGCATGCTGGATCGCCTTCAACAACTGCATGCGCTGGAACAGGACCGACTCGGCGATCCGGAACTGCTAACCCGGATTGGTCAATACGAAATGGCTTATCGCATGCAGTCGAGCGTTCCGGAAGTCGCAAATCTTGCAGAAGAGCCTGAACATATTCTGAACATGTATGGCCCGGATGCCACCAAACCAGGCACCTTTGCCGCTAACTGCATTCTTGCACGCCGACTCGCTGAACGCGGCGTTCGATTTATTCAGCTGTATCATCAGGGCTGGGACCACCATGGCAATATTCCCGGCGGAATGAGGACGCAGTGCCGCGAAACGGATCAGCCGGCCGCTGCACTGTTGGAAGATCTGCTGCAACGAGGAATGCTGGATGACACTCTGGTGATTTGGGGAGGAGAATTTGGACGCACGAATTATTCCCAGGGGACACTGACGGCCACAAATTATGGACGGGACCATCATCCTCGCTGCTTTAGCATGTGGTTGGCTGGCGGAGGGATCAAAGGTGGTGTGACGTTCGGTGAAACGTGTGAATTTGGTTACAACGTGGTCTCGGATGGAGTTCATGTGCGAGACTTTCACGCTACGTTAATGCACCTGATGGGAATCGATCACCAGCGATTCACCGCCAGATTCCAGGGCCTCGACGCCCGGCTGACCGGAGTGGAGCCGTCGCGAATTGTGCACGAAATCCTCTCCTGATGGACTGCCGGACATCAGCAGCCTGTTGAAAAACGGGACTGGATCGAGCAGGTGACCTGACAACACGATGGTTTCCAGTCGTCCTGCGTGCCGGTCCCGGTTTTTCAACGGACAGCCAAGTGAATCCCGGTCACGTCCGCATCTCGGGATGGCTTATTACTGTCACGCAATGTTTGAAGAAAACGGATCAGCTTCGCCGCGGTGACTTCGATGGTTTTTTCGGGCGGCTGACGAGTCCATTGGGAGCATCGACTCAACCGGTGCGGAAACCAGCGTGCGTCTCCCTCGCTCAGGTGAACTGTGCTGACGGCATGTTGCATGCGCTGCAGCGACATCGCCCCACCCTTCTTGTACGAATTTGTACGAACTTTGTGTAGCCTCAATCAGCGACACCCGTAAGCCATGTGGGTATTGTGATATGGTGGCACCTACTATGGAGAGCCCCGCCCTTTCGTTGGTTCTGTCGACCCGCTGGAGTTCGATTGTGAAGAATGGCCCGATGACGCTGCGATGTCTGAAGCGATTCGTCGATTTGCTGGCCGTCAATTCACAAATTCGATCGTGGTTGCGGCAATGTGCAATCGCCC
>JAGQQE010000377.1 GCA_020426345.1 Planctomycetaceae bacterium | reverse complement strand
CGTTCGCAATCGACTGTAGCGCCATTTGACGAATGGCGGATTCCGCTATTCCCGTCAGCAATTTACCGAGTATAATTTCCCGCATGCTATTCCCAGACGTCGCTTGTCGGATTCACTATCACCTGTTTTTTGCGAGGAACGTGCCCTGATAATGGTTGAGCAGCAATCTCTGCAGACGAGTCCAGAAAGTGAGTCCCGCTACCATCAATTGCGAGATGCCGTCGCCGACTATCACTATCACGTGCTGCTGGAAAACGGACGGATCGTGGAAAAGCAACACGGACCGAAGTGTGCCGACATCACCGGCTATCATCCTGAAGAATACATCGCGAATCCCCGTCTGTGGATCGAGCTTGTCCACGAGGACGATCGCCCTGCCATTCAACAACAAATTGAGCGGGTCCTTTCGGGGCACAACGCCATGGCAGTTGAGTATCGCATACGGCGTCGGGACGGAAAGCTCTGCTGGCTCCGGAAGCTGATCATTCCGTACTACGATGCAGACGGCCGGTTGACTGCTTATGACGCGCTGCTGCTGGACATCACAGAAGAAAAAATGGCACAGCATTCTCTTCAACAAAGCGAAGAGAACTACCGGTTGCTGTTTGACGATGATCTCACCGGGGACTATGTCGCCTCACCTGATGGTGAGATTCTTCTGTGCAACCGTGCGCTTGTCGACATGTTTGGCTTCACCACTCGTGAGCAAGCTATTGGCAGCAGTTTGTGTGGCTTTTACTCAGATCCCTATTCATGGGACGCACTCATCGCGCGAATCCGTGAAGCTGGAACGCTTGATCGCTTCGAACGGATCACGCGGCGCAATGACGGCAGAACCTTGCATGTTGTGGAAACCGTCATCGGGACTTTCGATGAGCGGGGAAACCTCATACGACTCAAGGGATATGTCTTCGATGACACTCACTCTCGTGTAGAAACGGCTAAACTCCAGCAACGCAACAATGATCTGGAAGAAGCTGTTCAGCTGCGCACGCGGGAGATTCGAGCGGAACGCAGTCACCTGGAAGCCATTCTGGACTCGGCACTCGACGGAATCATTTCGATCGACAGCAGGGGAATGATCCAGACAATCAATCGGTCGGCTGAGAGATTGTTCGGTTACACCCGCGCTGAAGTGATCGGCCAGAATGTGAATATGCTCATGCCCTCGCCGTACCGTGAAGAACACGATGGTTACCTCCGGCGGTATCTGAAAACCGGCGAACGGCGCATTCTCGACTCGGTCCGCGAACTGGTCGCTCGACGGAAAGACGGAACGACGTTTCCGGTAGAAGTGTCGATCACCGAAGTCGATCACCTGCAGGCATTCACCGGGATCGTGCACGACATCTCCGAACGTAAGCAACTTCAGACTCACATTTTGCAAATTGCAGAAGATGAGCAGCGCCGCATCGGTCAGGAACTGCACGATGGGATCGGCCAGGAACTGACCGGACTGGCGTTATTCGCGGGATCACTCGTCGAAGTTCTGGACGCGATTCCGCAGGAATCGTCGCAGGGGACAGTACGCCAGCTACACGAATCGCAGTTCACGAGTCTGCGGTCGTTGGCTGCGAGAATCTCCTCGCAGCTCAATGCGACGAACGCCCATATCCGACAACTCGCCCACGGGATGATGCCCGTGCAGATCGAACCTTGCGGATTACAGGCAGCACTCGCTGAACTGGCTGTGTCGATTGAGACGCATCCGCAGATCACCTGCCACTTCGAGTCTTCCGCGAACGTGATTGTTGCAGATAATGCGACAGCCACGCACCTGTATCGCATTGCCCAGGAGGCTATCAGTAACTCGCTGCGGCACAGCCTGGCAACTGAGATCAGTATTACACTTGGTTGTAAGGATCATCATGTTGTCCTGGAAATGAAAGACAATGGTGTGGGCATACACTCTTTCGACAATAGCGGTCAAGCGAATCGTGGAACAGGAATGGGATTACGGACGATGCAGTATCGGTGCGGATTAATTGGAGGAACATTTCACATCGAAGCCAGCCTGGCAGGCGGAACGTCGGTCAGATGTCTTATCCCGGAAAAATCGGTCAAGGAGAGCTAAACATGCCTACGCGCCAGGCACCTGCAAGAATCCTGATCGTCGATGACCATCCATTGGTTCGAGAAGCACTGGCTACACGCATCGCTTTGCAACCCCACATGGAGGTCTGCGGCGAAGCGGCAACTGAGGACGAAGCGATCACCCTCCTTCGTCAAACTGGTCCCGATCTGGTCCTCGTTGATATCGCTCTCAAAAGCGGCCATGGTATCGATCTGGTCAAGCAGATCAAATTGCGACACCCCAAGGTCAAGACACTTGTTGTTTCCGGGTTTCAGGAGTCATTGTATGCGGAGCGTTCCCTGCGGGCGGGAGCGCTGGGTTACCTGAATAAACAGGAATCGAACGAAAAAGTGATCGATGCGATCCGCACCGTCCTCCGTGGCGAACGCTTTGTGAGTGCGGACATCAGCCGTCGGCTGATCAATCAGTCGCTGGGAGTCGTGAACACGATGAAGACCCCGATCGAGAGTCTGACCGATCGCGAACTCGAAATCTTACGCATGATCGGCGAAGGTCTGACCAGCGGAACAATCGCCGAACAACTATTCCTGAGCCCACATACCATCGACACACACCGCAACAACATCAAACGCAAACTCGGCCTCAACAATGCCGCCGAGTTGTCCCGGGCCGCAGTGCAATGGCTGCTGGAGAACGGCTGAACGGCTCACCGTCTTCTACAGAGCCTTCAAAGAGCCCCGTCCTCAAATTGATGCTTGAAGACTGCATCACTGTGTGATACTAATGAAAGTACGCTATGGAAATTTTGCTCGAAAAGCATCTACATCAACTTAAAGCAGGCGAAGCCGTTACGCTGCTCGACAGTGATGCACAGAAGGGATTGGACCTGTTTGAGGTCGAATCCCGGAAACAGAGGTTTGGCCTCAATGCGATCCCGGTGCGCAGCGGGCATGGGCCGCTGATCACATTCCTGCTGCAGTTCCATCAACCGTTGATTTACATCCTGCTGGTTGCGAGTGGCATCACCGCAGCGCTACATGAGTGGGTTGACGCTGGTGTGATCTTCGGCGTCGTATTAGTCAACGCCATCATCGGATTCCTGCAGGAATCGAAAGCAGCGAAAGCCCTGGAAGCGCTTGCGAAGATGACGGTCACCGAAGCACGCGTACTGCGAAGCGGTGAAATCCAACAGATTCCGTCGGTCGAACTTGTCCCGGGCGATATCGTGTTGCTGCAGTCGGGGGACAAGGTTCCGGCCGATCTGCGTCTGATTCACTGCCGTGATTTGCAGGTCGACGAATCGTCTCTCACCGGTGAATCGGCGCCGGTGCAAAAGGGTCTTGACACTTTGCCCGCCGAAACACCACTTGCCGAGCGACACAACCTGGTTTATTCTTCGACACTCGTAACATACGGACAAGCTCGGGGAGTCGTTTTCGCTACAGGCGAAAAGACCGAAGTCGGTCGGATCAGTACTCTGGTGTCAATGGCGGACGTACTGGAAACGCCGCTGACGCGTAAGATCGCTGGTTTCAGCCGCCTGCTGCTGGTCGTAATCCTGGTGTTGGCGGGGCTCACGTTTACCGTTGGCGTGATGCGGGGGCAGACGGCTTTCGACATGTTCATGGCAGCTGTGGCATTGGCGGTCGGCGCGATACCGGAAGGATTGCCGGCTGCTGTAACAATCACCCTGGCCATCGGTGTTTCGCGCATGGCGCGGCGCCGCGCCATTATCCGTAAACTGCCCGCCGTTGAAACACTGGGCAGCACCACCACGATCTGCTCGGACAAGACCGGCACACTGACCGTCAATCAGATGACAGTGCGCGAAGTCTATGCTGCGGGACAAAAGTTCGAACTGTCGGGCAGCGGCTACAGTCCCGACGGTGAAATCAACTCCGACTCCAGTACCACGTTCGCTGACAATGCCGCGGCTCGCGAATGCCTGCTCGCAGGACTGCTGTGCAATGATTCGACACTCGTACAGATTGACGGCCGCTGGGACGTTAACGGCGATCCCACCGAAGGCGCCCTGCTGGTGTCTGCTCGAAAGACTGAATTCGACGAATGGCAAGTCCAACAGCGTTGGCCGCGGCTCGATTCAATTCCGTTCGAATCACAGCATCAATACATGGCGACACTGCACGATCACGAGGGGCATGGATCGCGTCTGGTCTACGTGAAAGGGGCCGTTGAAGTCGTGTTGTCCAAATGCAAAGAGGCACTCGATGCGAATGGTAAACCAGCAGTGCTGGATTCAGCGGCCATCCATGCCCAACTCGAAGAGATGGCCTCGCAAGGGCTCCGGGTTCTGGTGTTCGCGCGGGGAGAACAGCCTTCCGAATCAACGAAAATCGAGCATAGCGACATCGCGAATCTTACGTTTCTGGGGCTGCAAGGCATGATCGATCCGCCACGCCCTGAGGTGATCGATGCCGTGCGGGCATGCCAGAGTGCGGGAATCCGCATCAAGATGATAACAGGTGACCATCCCGTAACGGCTCTCGCCATTGCTGAGAAACTTGGCCTGGTTGGAGCCACCAGCGGCACTGAACAAGCACCGCTGGTGATGACCAGTCACGACTTGGCGGGAAAAAGCGACCGGGAACTGATTGATATCGTTGAACAGGTCAGTATATTCGCCCGCGCTACGCCTGAACAAAAATTTCGACTCGTGAGGGCATTGCAGGCCAAAGGGCACGTGGTCGCCATGACCGGTGACGGAGTGAATGATGCACCTGCACTCAAGCAGGCCGACATCGGTGTGGCAATGGGTGTGGGCGGCACGGAAGTTGCCAAGGAAGCAGCCGATATGATCCTGACCGACGACAACTTCGCCACGATCGAGGCTGCCGTCGAAGAGGGCCGCGGCGTGTTCGACAACCTCACAAAGTTCATTGTCTGGACACTGCCTACAAATATGGGTGAAGGACTGGTGATCCTGGCAGCAATCTTCGCGGGAGTGACACTTCCATTACTGCCGGTCCAGATCTTGTGGATTAACATGACCACGGCAGTGCTTCTGGGGTTGATGCTGGCGTTCGAACCGAAAGAGCCGGATATCATGAGCCGCCCACCGCGCAATCCGAAAACTCCCATTCTTGACGGTACGCTGATTCTACGGATCTGCATTGTGGGCCTCATCATGCTCATTGGCGCCTTCGGGTCATTTGAATGGGCCCTGGGGCAAGGCTTAAGCGACGCAGCCGCACGGACCGTTGCGGTCAATGTGTTTGTGACAGTCGAGATATTCTATCTCTTCAACTGCCGCTCACTGACCAAATCGATGTTTGCCCTGGGGCTGTTTTCCAATCGCTGGATCGTGGTCGGCGTTGCCACAATGATTGCCCTGCAACTCGCGTTTACCTATGTACCGTTAATGAATTACCTGTTCCACACTGCTCCCATCGGCTGGGATGCATGGTGGCGTATTTTGCTGACGGGTGTGGCTGCTTATGTCATTGTCGGACTAGAAAAGTGGCTGCGCCGGTACTGGGCTCAGCGCAGCAGCGCACAGCTGACTGAAAGCACTTGACCATCCGGGCCTCAACCGCAAAGACAAATCAGCAAAGGAATGTCATCCATGCCGAATTCGATAGACTCTGAAGAACTGTCTCAACTTGATGCCTACTGGCGGGCGGCAAACTATCT
>JAGQQE010000376.1 GCA_020426345.1 Planctomycetaceae bacterium | reverse complement strand
GCTTCGTCGATATTACTGAAACGGGCGGCTTCGTGAGGCATGATTCGGTTCTCGCATGTAAGCTTCATCACACATCACACAGTCTACGTCGTGTGCCATTCCATGTCGCCCTGAGTTCACGTGACTGCAGTCAGCACGATGTGCCTGTTCCGATTTTTAGTGAGCCCGCCTGCCACGACGAACAGAAATAAGACTGCAAATGTTGCCTTCGACGCGATGGTGAACCAAATCCGGATTCGGATGGCCTTTCGACGGCAGTGGCAACGAGTCCTCTGGTTAGGATTCTGATCTCAGCGAATCCCGGAGCCATGAATGGGAACCGCTGCGACCGAGAACGTCAAAGTTTGGGTCAGTACATCGCTCGATCAGATCAATCAAAGTCGAGCCATGAACTGGCAATCTGTTGAACACTGTCGATAGCATTCAATGGTTCAGGAATGGTCAAGACCCGGCGAACCACTCTGCTCCCGGAACAGGGATTTGAATTATGCGACATTTGACAGCTCGGAATTGCCGCAATCCCCAAAGGACTTTGGCCATTCTTTCCACTGCCGCTCATTTTCGAATGACCCTGCCAGCGATCGTGATCCTGCTTTCGGTTTCCGGCAAAACGATTGCGGATGAAGAGTCCTTCGAACGGCACGTCAGGCCGGTCCTGGTTGACACCTGTTTCCGTTGTCACGGAGGTGAACGCACCGCGGGCGACCTTCGAGTTGATTCGCGCGAAGCGCTCATACGCGGTGGCGACTCGGGGCCGGCATTCGTCGAATCTCCGGAGGCGGATCCAGCAACCCTCGTCAGGGACAGCCTGTTATTACAAGCGATCCGTCGGGAGCCCGACGTTTCGGCAATGCCACCAGACCACGCTTTGAGCACCGAGCAGATCGAGGCCTTTGAAGACTGGGTTTCGAAAGGCGCCAGATGGCCTCAGAAACCCATGGAATTCAGCTCCAGGGCACATTGGTCGTTTGTTCCGGTTGCAAAGCCTTCGCTCCCCGAAGAAGCCAGTGATCCGTGGTGTCAGGGAGACATTGATGCGTTTGCACTGGAACAGATCCATTCGGAGTCACAGGAGCCCATGCCGGAAGCCGACCGACGAACTCTGATTCGCCGGATTGTCTATGACGTCACCGGCCTGCCTCCGACGGTTGAACGGGTGGAAAGCTTTGTGTCCGATCCGCGTCCCACTTCAGAATTACTCGCCCAGCTTGTCGACGAACTACTGGCTTCTCCGGCGTATGGCGAGCACTGGGGGCGGCATTGGTTCGACGTTGTTCGTTACGCGGACACCGCCGGAGAAAACAGCGACCATCCCCTGCCGCATGCCTGGAAGTATCGCAATTGGGTCATCAACGCCCTGAACAATGATTTGCCGTTCGATCAGTTTGTTCGCCGCCAGCTTGCCGGCGACATTATTGCCAGGCAGGCTGCCAGCCTTCCCGTGATTTCATCGGATGAATACGCCGACAACGTCATTGCCACTGGATATCTGGCTATTGCACGCCGCTTCGGCCACGACATCGACAAGGATATTCACCTGACGTATGAAGATGTGATCGATAATCTGGGCAAGAATTTCCTTGGACTGACGCTGGGCTGCTGTCGCTGTCATGATCACAAGTACGATCCTGTTTCGGCCGAAGACTACTACGCGCTTTATGGCGTCTTTGCCAGCACTCGATTTGCCTTCCCGGGATGTGAGCCACATCAGCAGCCGCGTGACCTTGTTCCACTCCTGCCGGAGACGATTGCACGGAATCGCATGGCAGAATGGGAATTGCTGAAATCAGAAATGGAAACGGCATCAGCATCGCTGAATCAATCGGTAGAAAATCTGACCGTCTGTCTTACGGAATCACTCTCCAGTTCGTCCACCGAAATCGCCAGCGGTGATCTTGCGGATGGCACAGCCGCGCCGCTCAGCCAGCAGCCTGTGATGCTTAAAGTTGATCAGGGGCAGGCCATCCAGATATCCGTTTTCCCCAAAGGCAACTATGGTGCTGACAGCACACGGCTTTCTCTGACGATCACGCAAACAGATTCGGCCGATCCTCAGAAACAATGGAGCGTGGCGGATCTCATTGATGACCTGCTGATTGCCAATCCACACCCCGGCAATAAGTTGACAAAGCCCGAAGACGGCACCTGGGCGTTGCTGGATGCAACAGAGGGCATCAAACTGCTGCGTGCCCGACAACCCGCGATTGACGGTCACCCGGAACTACAGGCCTGGAACGAAAGTACTCCGTCTGTTTTTGTCAACAGGTCCGAAGTGCCTGTCTCTGTCTGGACCACATTGCCGCCGCGAACATTCTTCGTGCATCCGGGGCCCAATGGACCAGTCAGCATTGTTTGGCTTGCGCCCTGTGACGGGACTTTTCAACTGTCGGGAGAGATTGCCGATGCTCATCCGGGCGGCGATGGGGTGGCCTGGGCAATTCGGCATATTCAGGCCCCTGAATTTGCAAATCAGCTCAGAAGGCTTGGTCAGCACATGCAGCAGCTTGATGACGTGGCTGCAAAGCTGGAGCGAGATCGCCCGGTCATTCCTGTCGCGTACGCGGTCTCCGACGGAACACCTACAGATTCTCCCATACAACTGCGTGGCAATCCGGAAGAACCCGGCAATGTTGTCGGCAGGCGATTCCCCAGAATCCTCGGAGGCATGCCACTCAGTGATTCGGCAGGAAGCGGCCGACTGGATTTGGCCGACGCAATTGTCAGCAGGAACAATCCTCTGACCGCGCGGGTGTTTGTGAATCGAGTCTGGCAGAAGTATTTCGGCGCAGGCATCGTGAAGACTCCGAACGACTTTGGCACACGCGGCGCACCTCCTTCCAATCAGGCCCTTCTGGATTATCTGGCCAGTGACTTCATGGAAAACGATTGGCGCATCAAGCGGCTGCACCGACAGATACTGCTGAGCGCTGTTTATCGACAGGCGACGAGTTCTGCAGATCACGCTGCAGCTCTGGCAGGGCATGCACGGAGACGATTGTCCGCCGAAGAGCTCAGGGACACGCTTCTGTTTGTCAGCGCAGAGCTGGACCGATCGCCGGGGCAGCAACACCCGTTTCCACCAGAATCGAGCTGGGGGTTCACTCAACACACGCCGTTTGCTGCTGAATACGAATCCAGCAGGCGGAGCGTTTATCTGATGCAAAAACGCAATCGAAGGGATCGCTTCTTCGCGCTCTTTGATGGTGCAGATCCAAACGCCTCAACGCCTGTTCGCGATGTCACCACCGCTCCGACCCAGGCGCTGTATCTGATGAATGATCCCTTCGTGCACCGGTGTTCAGAAAAGATGGCAGAACGACTGCTCAAACAACATGGCAGCGAAACCGCATGTTTGAAGGTTGCCAGTCTGCAGCTCTATGCCAGACCTCTGAGTCCTCACCACGAGTCCGCCTGGGATCAGATGATTCAGCAGTTTCCGGCCCAGACGGATTCTGAAGTCCTGTCCCGGCTTGCAACGTTCATCCGCATCATGCTGGTCAGCAACGAAATGATGTTCGTGCCATGATCAGTCGGCGGTTGCTGAGCACCAGATCAACTGACAATCTGGTCAATCACACGGCCGGCAACATCCGTTAAACGGAAGTCGCGCCCGGCGTAGCGATAAGTTAGTTTTTCGTGGTCGATGCCAAGAAGATGCAGCATCGTCGCATGCAGGTCATGAATATGAACGCGATCCTGAACCGCTCGGAAGCCGAATTCGTCGGTCGCTCCCCATGTCATTCCACCCTTGACACCGCCACCGGCCAGCCAGGTTGAGAATCCATGATGGTTGTGGTCACGGCCATCTCCATTTTCAGACGTCGGCGTGCGTCCAAATTCTCCGCTCCACAGAATCAGAGTTTCATCCAGCAGGCCTCGCTGCTTCAGATCTGTTAACAACGCCGCAATCGGCTGATCGATGTCAGCGCAGAGGTTTCTTGAACTGGCATTGTGGTTGTTGTGTGTGTCCCACGGCTGACCATTGCCGTAGTAAACCTGCACGAACCGGACACCACGCTCGGTCAAACGTCTTGCCAGCAGACAGCCATTGGCAAAGTGCCCGCTTCCATACGCCTCGCGCGTCGATTTCGTTTCCTGCTGGAGATCGAAAGCGTCGGTTGCCGCAAACTGCATGCGAAACGCGGTTTCCATTGCCTGAATACGTCCTTCAAGCTGGCTGTCAGGCCCCGTTCGCTCGAGCTGCAGGCGATTGAGTCGCGCCATCAGTTCAACCTGTCGCCTCTGCTGATCCTTTGTGGCGGATGGGTTTCGAAGAAAGGGGATTAACTGTTCAGGAACCGGGTTCTGATGATTGATATACGTTCCCTGATGAGATCCCGGAAGGAATGCACTCGTCCAGAGAATAGAGAATCGAACCGGCTTACCAGGACAAAGTACGACATACGCTGGCAGGTTGGCATTTTCGGAACCAAGTCCGTAGGACAACCAGGATCCCATGCTTGGACGTGTAGGAAGAATCGTCCCGTTGTTCATTAACAGCAACGCCGGGCCATGATTCGGGTTGTCGGTGTAGGTGGATCTCAGCACACAGATGTCGTCGATACATGCTGCCGTGTGTGGAAGCAGCTCACTGACCGGAACGCCACTTTCACCCGCTGGAAGAAAACGAAATGGCGATGGCAGGATTCCCGCAGTCTTTCGCTCTGTTCGTAAATCAGCACCGGATGGACGCTGCCCTTCGTATTTTCTTAAGTGAGGTTTTGGGTCAAACGTGTCGCCCTGAAATGGTCCACCGTTCATGAACAAATGAATCACGCGGCGAGCTCGACCGGAAAAATGGGGAACGCGCGTTTCCGCAACCGCCTCACCGTGCAACGCCGCCAGCATCCCCAGCGCACCGGTGCCAGCACCCAATGCCTGAATCAGACTGCGGCGCGTCAGGACTTCAGAATGTGTTTTCGAATCCTGCATTCGCCTGCCTGTGTTGATCATGCATCGTCCATCGGTCCTTCCATTCATTCACCGTGTTCATCATCCGGCGAACAGAAAACGACGTCAAGCACTGCGTGAGGCTTATCAGGCATCCCGGAAACATTGGCCAGTCGACAACTGAAGATTGACAAGCGCAAAAAGAACTGCCGTCGGGGGAGAGATTGAGAGAGAGCCCCCGAGGCAGCTGAGAGAGTGTGATCCGTTCAAATGAGCGGGTAATTGTCCGGCTGCCGCCCATCTGGACTGCCAGATCAGATGGTTGTCTTGCCAGGTTTCTTCTTATCCTTCGAAGGATCTTTCTTTGAATTCTGCCGCTCGGCCTGTTCTTTGAGTCGTTCCTGCTGAGCTTTGGCCCTGGCAGCCGCCTGCTTTTCAGAGGCTTCGGCCTTTCGGTATGCAGCGTCCAGTTCTTTCAGGGACTTCTCTACAGGTTCCTGCGTGAATGAAGACCCCGCCGTGCATGCACCACAACCTTCCATCGCCGGGATCGTGTAACTTTGGTCCAGGCTTCGAATAGCGAACCCGACGTCTCGCAACTCTTCATTCACCGACGAAGCCACTGTACTCAGGCCCGCGGTCAGTCCAACAACAGCGACGGTGCCAACGACCACTGCCTCGGCGGACAGCAGTACGCCCGACTCATCACTCCAAAGTCTTCGAAATACTTGCATTCTCTCAGCTCTCCCATGCAATCAGACTGTAGGCCACCTGACGATTCCCGATGAAATCCAGCAGGGTGCGCCTGTAACGTTTG
>JAGQQE010000375.1 GCA_020426345.1 Planctomycetaceae bacterium | reverse complement strand
GAGCCCCTTCCTGAAGAACTGTGCTGATGACATCAGCGAACATCGACACCAGACGTCTGTGCTGCTGGCAGGTACCCCGGGAGTTCAGCGTTATCAGCAGCAGCCTGTATCTCCGCTGCAGCAGCCATCGGATGCGATGGGCAGTGAAACCCTGGGAAGAGAATCTTTGCTTTGTTCCCGATCGCCCGTCCAGTCGTGAAGCATGTCAAGAGTTGGATACGTGGCCTGACTCACAACTTGATCATTTACCATGATCACGGGAAGGACATCCGTTCCTTTGGTTGAAATCAAAGCATGAATCGTCGTGTTTTCAATGAAAGCCTGCGGCTGCTGCGCAAGATTGTATCTTTCGACTGTGTGTCCTGCATTTTTCAGCGTTTCCAGATCCGCAGCGAACCTGGGAAGTACTGGATCGACTTGAGGTCCACATATGCCGGTCGAACAACACATGGGCTTGTCATAGATTCGAATTGTTTTCATGCGAGCCTTCCTTTCGCTGTAGTCAACGCGGTCGATTTGATTCTGGCACCATCTTAATTCTTACAAGTTTTCATCAAACACAATCGAATCCATTCCGGAATGTTTTCACGAGTCGCAAAGATCGTACGCGCATTCCCGATTCAGACGCCAGCAGGACGGGTTCGTCACCGACAAGACGGGTGCTGACC
Organism: Planctomycetaceae bacterium; assembly: GCA_020426345.1. GTDB lineage: Bacteria > Planctomycetota > Planctomycetia > Planctomycetales > Planctomycetaceae > F1-80-MAGs062. Next base: position 5,073 of record JAGQQE010000375.1, on the reverse strand, counting down.
AACGAACGCCGTAAGCAGTTTTTCACGGAACAATCTGAAGACTGACGGACTCGTTGCGATGCGCGATTGTGCTGTCGATGCAGCCGCCCTTCACGTGAGTCCTGCGTTTGCCGATCCGCCTTGGCCATCAACAGCCGCGGACTGCAGTTGTTGAATCGGCCGGTTACCCCTGCAAATGAAGCGATGGACGGAAGCCCAGAGTCCCTTTGCTGGGTGATTCTGGTAGAATTCAGGCGAACTGTGCCGATGGAAATGCGTCGAATCGAGCCGGACACTTTGCGGCTTTGTGCACGTTCGTTCGTTTTGTCCCTGAATTCAGCCAGACGCCTGACTGCAATGACTTCGGTCTTTTTTTAACGGCGTTATTGCGTCTCTTCGTGCCGGAGCCCGATGCTATGAAACCTTGTGTGCGACGACGATTTCTGTTGAGCGGCCTTGTCGGTTTCTTCCTGTGCTGGCATGAGACGGTCGGTACGGCGCGTGTGTTCTGCGATACAAGTCATGGCAATCAAAAATCGCTGACGAACGAAGCCTCGGTGGAGAAGTCGTCGATTGCGGTCGCAAACGGTCAGCTGACAATCATTCAGCGAGCAAAAGATTCCGATGCATCTGACAACAGACTGCTCATTCATTTTCACGGCGCTGTACCTACGGTGCAAACCGCATTGAATCGCTGCAGAGTGCCCGGAACGGTCGCGGTGGTGAACTTCCCGGGGTTGTCTTCTGCTTACTCCGAACCTTTTGCAGCTGATCCGAAGTTATTCGAGACCATTCTGAAAGCATGCTTGCCGGGTAAAGATACTGCAACACATGAACCCGATCTGACATTGTCGTCGTTTAGCGCGGGGTATGGTGCGATCCGGGAGATTCTGAAGTCGCGGGAACACTTTGATCGAGTGGACGCAATCGTGACCGCGGATTCCATCTATGCCGGGCTCGATTCAGAAAGCCCGGTGCGTATGGTCTCAGTTACCAACATGCAGGACTTTCTGCGGTTTGCTGACGCTGCAACGCAGAAAAGGAAGGTGTTTATTTTATCTCATTCCGCACAGCGGACTCCATACGCCAGCACAACGGAAACCGCCGGATACCTGCTGAACTCGCTGGGAATTAACCGTACACAAACCCATCAGATACACCAGACCGGATTTCTACCATCGACAACAGCACGTCAGGGTTACTTTGAAGTGATGGGATTTGAAGGCGAGACCGGTCAACATCATATGCAGCATCTGCACAATCTTGATGTGTTATGGAACAAACGATTTTCATTGCCGTCGGTACCTCCCATCAGCGAACCGTGACTGATGAAGGATCGGCAGGCACATGCCGAGTATTCGGGTAAATCTGCCGTCGTGCGTTGCTCAACTGATAGCTCAAAGATCTGTGATGCCTCGGATATCGCGGCGAATTTCGCCGGATTTCAACCCCTGAGTCGTACGGGTGACAGAGTCGTTTTGGTGGTAGACGATTTCCCTTTCCCGGCTGCTCGGCATTGTTTTCCGGGGCGATTACGTGGACAATGTCGGTCCCACCGGATCTCCATCCCAGTTACTGTTTCACATCCGTTGTGCGTTGCCGCATCGTATGGCAAACCCGCATCGGCCCACCAGATAATGCCGTGTACTTCCGCCTGGCGTTATTGCCCGGCGTTTTGATTCTCCCACGAATCACGGGCAGTACGGTCGCCTCAAAACTTCATGAGCACAGCAATGAAAATTTCGTCCTACAACATCAACAAGTTGACTGCCTGCGTCTTTTTCGTGGCCTCGTTGATTTGCATGGAGTCAGGTCTGGCGGAAGAAAAGCCGCAGGAACAGATTCATGCCGCTTCTGCTGATGCGTCTGCAATTACCTTCGAAAAAGACATCCGGCCGATTTTTCGAGCCCACTGTTACGACTGCCACGGTGCAACAGAAGAGCTGCAGGGTGGGTTGGATTTGCGTCAGGTCCGGTTGATGCAAAAAGGTGGCGAATCTGGTTCTGCAATCCAGCCTGGACGGCCCTCTGAAAGTTTGCTGCTGGAACGGATTCGCAGCGGAGAAATGCCTCCGAAAGGGCACGTGCCAGCAGAAGAAATTGCCATCATTGAAACATGGATCACTAGCGGCGCGAAAACGGCAAGACCTGAGCCAGAGAATCTACCACCCGGTCTGGGAATCACCCCGGAAGAGCGGGCATTCTGGTCGTTCCAGCCAATTGAACGCCCGGTGATTGAAGACTTGTCAGAATTTCCGGCAAATCAGCGCGTTCGCACGGCCATTGATGCGATTCTTGTGAAGTCGTTCCCCGAAAATACAGGCTTTGCGCCCGATGCGGACCGAAGCGTCCTTGTACGAAGAGCCTTTCTGGATCTGACTGGTTTGCCGCCTTCACCCGAGGAGATGGAGACATGGTCAAAGGATTCTGCAGATGACTGGTACGATCGACTTCTGACGGATCTGATGAATTCACCGCACTACGGAGAACGGTGGGCGCGGCACTGGCTGGATGTCGCTGGCTACGCAGATTCAGAAGGCTACACAAATACCGATGCCGATCGATCCTGGGCATGGAAGTATCGCGACTGGGTCATCAAATCTTTAAACGAAGACAAGCCGTTTGATCGCTTCATCACCGAGCAGCTTGCAGGTGACGAGCTGGCTGGCCCGCGCGAAGGTGATTTGACACCACAGCAAATCGATCTGTTGACGGCGACCGGGTTTCTTCGAATGGCCGCCGACGGAACAGGCAGCGGCGCCGACAATGCCGAAGCACGAAATCAGGTTGTCAACGACACGCTGAAGATTGTTGGAACATCGCTTCTGGGGCTCAGTCTGCAGTGCGCGCAGTGTCACGATCACCGTTACGATCCGATTCCGCAGACGGATTACTATGCGCTCAGAGCAGTCTTCGAGCCGGCTCTGGATTGGCAGGCGTGGCAGGTACCCAATTCCCGGCGGATCTCGCTTTATACGCAGGCTGATCGAACAGCAGCAAACGAACTGGAAGCCCAAACGAAAGCGATTTCGGACGAAAAGTCCGTGAAGCTCGCGGAATACATGAAGCAGGCGCTGGAAATGGAACTCGCCAAATTTGACGAACCTCTGAGAACACAGCTGCGCGAAGCGTACGAGACCCCTGCCGACAAGAGATCGGACCCGCACAAAGAGTTACTGGCCAAACATCCCAGCGTCAACATCACGCCCGGAAACCTGTATCAGTATATTGAATCGTCAAAGGCAGAATTGGCGAAGTTCGACCAGCGCATCAATGAAATCCGGGCAAAGAAACCGCCCGAGGAATTCATCCGTGCACTCATCGAACCGCCAGGGCACGTTCCCCAGACAAAATTGTTTCATCGCGGAGACTACCAGCAACCCAGGTATGCAGTGGCACCAGCTGCTTTGACCGTTGCCTGCCCGGAAGATCAACGAATTGAATTTCCGGAAAACGATCCGAACCTGTCAACGACAGGGCGACGGCTGGCATTTGCGAGGTGGTTGACCAGCTCGAATAACCCCCTGGTCGCACGCGTTATCGCGAATCGCATCTGGTTGCACCATTTTGGAAAAGGCCTGGTCGAAACACCGTCGGACTTTGGCACCCTGGGGGTTCAACCATCGCATCCAGAGCTTCTCGACCTGCTGGCGGACGAGTTTATGAAACGCGGATGGAGCCTGAAAGAGCTGCATCGTCTGATCATGACGTCAACCGTCTGGCGCCAAACGGCATCGTTGCCGCCATCGGGAGGGGATGCGGATCATTCCGTCGCAACCATCCCACTGACCAGACGACAGTTGATCCGCCTGGATGCAGAAACCATTCGCGATCGGATGTTAGCCGCATCCGGCCAACTGGACCGCACATTGTTTGGCGTACCGGTCAATATCAAAGAAGATGACACCGGTCAGGTGATCGTCGACGGCAGTCAAACACGCCGGAGCCTGTATATCAAAACCAAACGCAGCCGCCCTGTCGCCATGTTGCAGGCGTTTGATGCACCGGTTATGCAGACAAACTGCGAATTGCGACCCTCCTCCACTGTGGCAACACAGTCACTGATCCTTATGAACGGTGAGTTTACTCTGGGACAGGCTTTCAGACTCGCTGAACGCTGTGCGGCTGAAGCGACGCCGGTTTCACAGTCGGTACTGGATTCTTTAACCAGCATTCCGCGGCCTCCCGTCTCAAACTGGTCTTACGGCTATGGAATGTACGACGCAAAGAACGACCGAACGAGTCTTTTTACAAGGCTAGAGCATTTCACTGGTTCGCAGTGGCAGGCAGGGCCTGAACTTCCCGATGCAAAGTTGGGCTATGTTCTGCTTCACGCCACAGGCGGGCATCCGGACGTGTTGGAGCGAGCGGTCATTCGACGATGGACCGCTCCGCTGTCAGGCACCCTGACCATTGCTGGTAAACTCAGCCACGGCTCTCCAAACGGTGACGGTGTCCGAGGACGAATCGTCAGCAGCCGGTCCGGCAAAGCTGGCGAATGGAGCGTATTTAATGGCGCTGCGGATACCAATGTCGCGGAGTTGAAGGTCGAAGCCGGGGATACCATTGACTTCATCACCGACTGTGTAGGAAGCGTGACTTCCGATTCCTTCTCGTGGCCGGCTTCGCTGAAGTTGCTGCCGGTGTCACGTGATTCGAAGGACAGCGTTGTCGCGTTGGATGCGTCTAAAGAATTTCGTGGTCCCGATGTGGAGCCTGCTGCGATCGTTGGACAGATTGTGCGGGCCTGGCAACTAGGGTTTTGTCGTGAACCGCAACCAGACGAGCTGGTTCTGGCAGCCAACCATATTACAGCACAACTTGAAACGTTTCAGCGTAGACCAGATTTCGTTGCCGATGGGCGATCACCAATACAACAGGCAATGACAAACTTGTGTCAGGCTTTGTTCAGTTCCAATGAGTTTCTGTACGTCGATTAGAGGAACGCCAGTCTTGCATGTGTGCAGAACCTGCCGGGAAGTTTCCATATTATCGGTGGATCTTGAATGCGGCGGGCCATGAACTCAGGCAGGCATTAGCTTAGCTTAGCTGTCCGTTGAAAAATCTGGACGGGCACGCTGGTCGGCGGTCAAC
>JAGQQE010000374.1 GCA_020426345.1 Planctomycetaceae bacterium | reverse complement strand
CAGGACCAGGTGAAGAAAGAAGCCAGTCTTCCCGAACATGGTCTCAAATACGTTGAAACGATTGATGTCCTGCCGCGTCAGCACATCATCATCTTCGAACGTCCTGCCGTTCAGCCGTAGATCAATCGTTTCGTCCTGTTACCCTGAATCTCTACCTGCACTCAATCTCTACCGGCATCCGCCAGCAGTTGACACTGAATTTGAGCTGACAAATTACAGTCGGGTAGAGTGTCAGAAAAAACGGTCGATGATGACCGGGTCATGAACTATCGGCCAATGGATCCTGAACTGGCCTTTTTGACCCTGGCAGCTTTCAGATCGTAGTTTTCATCCCCCACTGTTTCGGTGAGTGCCTGCAGAAACTCCGGGCCGACATTTACGTGGCAATCGGTTGACGTTGTCATCACATAACGCAGTCGATTGGAAACGGCTGTATCCATGTCCGCTTCGCTCACGGTTGATCCATCATCAGTGGATTGTTCTGCAAACGAATCAACGACCAGCACCACGTTGGTGCTTCCCTGATAACGCCCAAGTATGGCGCGAACGCGTTCGACATCGTCGAACGTATGAATGCCGCGTTCGAATTTGATTGTCACCTGAGCCGTAAACTCCCGGTCGGCCTGATCCAGCGAATAGATCCGGTTTACGATCACGTTAGGTTCTCGACCTCGTCGATCGACCCGCCCCTGAACGAACACCACATTCTCGGTTTTGATCAGGTCTTCGAACCGCGAATAGTCGTCGGGCCAGGCAATGCAGCGAACGATTCCTGTCGGATCGTCCAGATCGAAATTCGCGTACTTCGAATTGCCGTTGCGGCTGGGTTTCTTCGAGTTCGCCATTTTGATTGAAGAGATCATCCCACCAATCATTACCGGAGCGCCGTCTTCCATTTCAGCAAGCTCAGAATTCCTGTTGGCGGCGAATCTTTCCAGCCGGCGTGAATGCTGAGTCAGTGGGTGTGATGTAAGGTAGAAACCAAAGGCCTCTTTCTCAAACGCCAGCATCTGGGTGTGTGTCCAGTCCGGAACATCCGGCAGATTCATTCCCACCGCGTTACCCTGGTCGTCGACTTCGTCTTCGTCATCATCGCCAAAAAGACTTTTCTGTCCCCGCGCTTTGTCTTTGTGCCGTGAAATCGATGATTGCACAGCGCGTTCAACAAGTTCCATCTGCTGTGCACGTGTTCCGGGAAGAGTATCCAGAACGCCAGCTTTGATCAGAGTTTCCAGAGTGCTCTTGTTCAGTACTTTAGGGTCGACGCGTTCGGTCATATCAAACAGATCTTTGAATGGGCCGTTTGCTTCCCGCTCCTCGACCAGCGCACTCACAGCAGACTCACCGACTCCCTTGATGGCCCCCAGACCGAATGTGATCTTGCCGTCAATGAATCCAAAATCCACGATCGAACGATTGATATCGGGAGGCAGAATTTCAATCTGCATTCGGCGAGCATCATCGATATGCTCACTAATTCTCTCGCTGCTTTCCATTTCGCAACTCAGCAGCGCGGCCATGAATTCCACCGGGTAGTGAGCCTTCAGGTAGGCTGTTTCGTACGCGATCAGACCATAGGCCGTTGAGTGCGACTTGTTAAAACCATAGCCCGCGAATGCGATAATCAGATTCCAGAGATCCTGCGCAATTTCTTCTGAAATGCCGTTTGACTTGGCTCCATCAATGTAATCCTGATGGTAGCTGGCGATGATCTTTTCTTTTTTCTTGCTGATGGCCTTAATGCATTTGTATGCATTTGCCAGTTCCACATTTCCGACGCGATTCAGAATTCGCATCACCTGCTCCTGGTAGACCATGACGCCGTACGTTTCGGCGAGAATTTCGTCCACAACAGGATGAACTTTGCGGGGTTCCTTTCTTCCGTTTTTGACGTCGACATATTCCATCACCATGCCACCTTCGAGCGGCCCGGGGCGATAGAGTGCGGACGTTGCGATGATGTCGGCAAAGCAGTCCGGTCGCATCTTGGTCAGGAGATCACGCATCCCGCCGGATTCCAACTGAAACACGCCCTTCGTTTCACCTCGCTGCAAAAGGGCAAACGTTTCCTTGTCCGACAGATTATTCTTGACGTACTCAAGATCGAAGTCCGGGTGCGTTCTCTTCACGTTCTGAACCGCTTTGTCCAGAATAGTCAGGTTTCTGAGCCCGAGAAAATCCATCTTCAGCAGACCGACCGCTTCGACGGTCGGACCATCCCACTGCGTGATGACGTCTTCTTTGCCGGTAATCGTCTGCAGCGGCAAAACCTTCCCCAGTTCGACGTCCGCAATTACGACACCGGCAGCGTGAGTTCCGGCACTGCGGGCCAATCCTTCGACAGCGATTGCGTAGTCCAGCAGTTCTCGGGCTGCGGGGTCTGTGTCATAAGCCATCTTCAGTTCGGGACTTTCATCGATCGCTGTTTTGAGCTTGATGTTCAGCGTGTCCGGAACCATCTTCGCCAGTTCATTGACCCGAGACAGCGGAACATTTAGTGCGCGACCAACATCACGGATCGCATTCTTGGCTTTCAGTGTTCCGTAGGTTCCAATCTGGGCAACGCTGCCTGCACCGTATTTCTCCTTGGTGTAGTCGATGACCATCTGTCGTCTGTCGCGGCAGAAGTCGATATCGATATCGGGTGGTTCCGCACGACTTGGGTCAAGGAAGCGTTCGAACAGAAGGTCGTACTTCAGCGGACACACATCACCCAGCCGCAACAGATAAGCCACAATAGCACCGCATGCAGAACCTCTCGCACCACACGGGATGCCATGTCGCCGCGCAAATTCAACGAAGTCCCAGACGATCAGGAAGTAGCTTGCGTACCCTTTGCTTTCAATCACGCTCAGTTCGTATTGCAGTCGTTTCCAGTGCGCGTCGGTGAGCTCGTCACCGTATCGTTCGTGCATCCGTTTGTCGCAAAGATCTTTCAGATAGTCGATATCCGTCTGGCCATTCTCGGGGCGAAACACGGGATACAGCTTTCGATCGCCCAGCTGAATATCCACACGATCCGCGATCTCCTGAGAACGGGCCACCGCATCTTCAAGTCCTTTAAAAATGCCGTACATCTCGTCCGGAGAACACACGTACAAGCCATCGTGTTCCATCTTCATTCGCCGTGGATCGTCCCGAGTTGTGCGAGTGTTTACGCACAACATCACGTCCTGAACGGCTGCATCTTCGCGTTTCAGATAATGGGCGTCGTTTGTGGCGACCAGCGGCAGGCCCATTCGTTTGGCAAGATCGACCGTTAGTTCGAGGCAGTCTTTCTGAATCTGGAATCCTGCATCCTGGATTTCCATATAGAAACGATCTCCGAACACCCGACTGTACCAAGCGGCAAGTTGTTCGGCTTCGTCCTGCTTCTCTGCAAGCAGCAGCTTTGACAATTCGCTCGATGCGCAACCGGACAAACAAATGATCCCCTCGTTGCACTGTTCCAGCAGTTCACGGTCGATACGTGGCTTGTAGTAGAAGCCTTCCAGATACGCCGCAGACGACATCTGAATGAGGTTATCGAATCCCTGCCGATTCATAGCCAGCAGCGTCAGGTGGGACTGAGCTTCCTTCATCCGGCTCGCGCTTCTGTCTGTTCTGCGTCCGGGAGCGACGTATGCTTCGTACCCGATAATGGGATTGACACCCTTGTCACGGCAAACGTTGTAGAACTCAATCGCTCCATAAAGATTGCCGTGATCAGTGATGGCAACGGAGTTCATCCCCATCGACTTGACGTGGTTCACAAGATCAGGAATGCGATTCACACCGTCCAGAAGACTGTAGTGGGTGTGACAGTGAAGATGGGCAAAGGGGCGAGTCGTTCTCTCAGCATTTCCACTTGTTTCAGCAACATCAATCATTTTGCAAGCCGCTCCGTCTATCACCGTCTATCAACAATCAGTTATTGCTTTTCGTTACGCCAGTTCGCTTGAGAACTGAATTCAACAAGACATGTGGCGCAGCGTTTCATGGAATTCAAAAGGGCTTCTGATCGGAATCTCTCAGGGCCCTGATTCGAAACGCGTGGCCGACAACAGTCTCTTCACTTGCTCGCTTTGAACGCTTTGCCCCACCATAGGGCATGTTGCATGCAAGCACACCGAGCAAGCTCGATCACCAAATCCCTGGGCTATTGAGAGATTCAAAAGCCAGAGAGGTTCATCACTTTGGCAAATGAATTGACTGCTGGCACACTCTACACAATTCGCGATTCGAATTCTGCTTTGCAGCTCCAGTTCCTGGTGATCGCGGACCGTCAATTCGATCGGATGTCTGAATCCTTCAGAAATTCCGATGAAATGCGATCGAAATCGTGTGCAAACTGTGTGCAGGGCTGCCGCGCAGTTGACAATTGTTAAGCGGCACGGTTTCATCCAGGTTGGAGATTCGGAAATGTGGGTCACCTGCGGGCCAGGCGGACCTGAACAACCACACTTGAAGCCCCCTGCCAGCGTCCAAAGACAGCACGATTGTTTGTCTCTTGAAAGCTCGTCCGGGGTCCTGGGGCGAATGCCCTCATTACGGAGCCAGTCATGAGATCAGCCAGTTCCAGTCGACGTCAATTCTTAAAGTCTGCCGCCAGCAGTGCCGTTGCCGTAGTCGCCGCTCCGGCCATCGCCACCGCAAGTCGAACGTTCAGCGAAATCATCCTGGGTGATGGGGACCATCGATTCCGGGTTCATCATGCCTACCCCCAACTGCCAGACAATTATTCCTGGCAGACTACGCACAACGTTGCTCTCGATAAGGCTGGTAATCTTTACGTCATTCACGAAGGCCGCGCGGATCTGAAGGACCATCCATCCATTTTTGTATTCGACGCCGAAGGCAAATTCATTCGCGCCTTTGGAAATCAATTCCAGGGTGGCGGGCATGGTATTGAAGTACGCGATGAAGGCGGCGAAGAGTTTCTCTACGTGGCCGCATATCAGCAGGTGAAAGCGTTTGCCAAACTCAGCCTCAAGGGCGACGTGGTCTGGACCAAACACGCTCCTATGGAATCGGGCGTCTACGCAGAAGGGGAGGACACGAACCCTCAGAAAGTCTGGGGCGCGGATCGTTTCCTGCCCACGAACTTTGCATTCCTGGACGACGGCGGTTTTCTGCTGGCCGACGGGTACGGGTCCTGCAAGATTCATCGCTACGACAAAGATGCAAAATGGCTCAGCTGCTTCGGCGGTGTTGGCGACGGAAAGGGAACGTTTAAAACCGCGCATGGACTTTGGGTGGATCGTCGCGAGGGTCGCGAGCCATCCATTGTGGTCACGGATCGAGCCCACAACACATTGCAAACCTTTGATATGGAGGGCAATTACCAGGAAACCATCGAAGGATTTGGGCTTCCGGCAAACATCGATACATGGAAGAATCTGATGTTGGTCCCTGAACTGAAAGCGAGGGTGACCTTATTGGATGAAAAGAACCAGGTTGTTGCGCAGCTTGGAACGGCCATTGACAGGCTCAATGAAATACAGGGCCTGAGAACTAAACCAGACCAATGGATTAATGGGCAGTTTGTTCACCCGCACGACGCCTGCTTTGCCCCCAACGGTGACATTTTTGTTGCGGAATGGGTTGGTACGGGACGAGTGACAAAGCTGGAGCGGGTCTAGCCTGGCTGTCCGTTGAAAAACCGGGACAGGCACGCAGGACGACTGGAAACCATCGTGTTTTCAGGTCTCCTGCTCGAGCCAGTCCCGTTGTTCAACAGACTGCTAACTGGGGCACGACAA
>JAGQQE010000373.1 GCA_020426345.1 Planctomycetaceae bacterium | reverse complement strand
CCGCCCGCAAAGCCAACGGCGACGAAGTTCACTTCGTCACCACCTGCCGCATCGACACCCCAGTTGAAGTCGTCTACTACCGCAACGGCGGCATCTTACACACTGTGCTTCGACAGCTGGCGAAATAGCAGACGTCCAGCGGTTCGTTGTTTGCAGACAGATGGCTCCACTGGTCCTCGCAAGGTGATCAGTGGAGCAGTCTTGCGTGCTGCTTAGCAACTGCTGCAGTACGTTTGCTCTCCCGTCACAGGAAACGCAGGCAGCGATCTGAAAACAGAAGTGTAAACGACGGGCTGACTTCACGAGAGGATCTCAGTCACGACCCTTGCGTCCCTGCCTGCGGTTACGATCTGCGGTTGCCCGTTGTGTGGAAACACCAGTTCCTTCCAGTCCAGTCCAAACAATCGGAACAGGGTAGCCTGATAGTCATTGGGAGTGACTACGTTTTCCACCGCCTTGTGGCCGAATTCGTCGGTTGTTCCGTACGCAATTCCGGGTTTGAATCCGCCGCCAGCAAACCAGATGCTGAAGCCCTGCCCATTGTGATCGCGTCCGTGCTTTTCGGGGCCACCCTGATCCTGAGTCACGGGGAGTCGGCCAATTTCTCCGCCCCAGTGAACGATGGTTTCATTGAGCATTCCGCGTTGTTTGAGATCTTTAACAAGGCCGGCTGCGGGGCGATCCGTTCTCCTGCATACTGCTGGCAACGCCGTCACCAGATTGTTGTGATTGTCCCACGGTTGGCCCGCCAGAAATAACTGGACGAACCGAACGCCGCGTTCGACTAATCGCCGCGCAATCAGGCAGCGCGTTCCGTATTCACGCGTGGCATCTTCATGGATTCCATACAATTCCTGGGTACTCCTGGTTTCCTGACTGATGTCCAGTGCATCTGTTGCGGCAATCTGCATCCGAGCTGCCAGCTCGTAACTTGCGATTCGTGCATCGAGATCGGGTTCGTTGGGGAACTGGGATGAGTAGCGGCGATTCAGGGTTTGCAGCAAATCCAGATTCTGTCGTTGCGGTTCACCCTGCAAATGCGGAGGAGCTTCGAGGTTCAGAATTCGAGGTTCTCTGGGGCGAAGTACGGTTCCCTGAAACAGCGGCGGCATGAATCCACTGGACCAGTTATTGGTACTGTCAACAGGATGTCCACCGGGGTCCGTCAGCACCATGTAGGACGGCAGATTCTGAGTTTCAGAACCCAAACCGTACAAAAGCCACGATGCGTAGTGCGGTCGCCCCAGGACTCCGGGAATGCCACCATGAAAATAGCGAATTGATACTTCATGCCCATTGGCTCCGGTGTGCATGCTTCGGATCAGGCAGAGGTCGTCCGCGATGCTGGCAATTTGAGGGAGCAGTTCAGAGAATTCCGTACCACACTGACCATGTTGGCGAAATTTCCATCGCGTCCCCAGCAGCTTCTTGCTGGCTGCGTTCACAAAGCTGTATTGAATGTCGCCCTGGTAATCGCTGCCGTCGTACTTTGTCAGCATTGGTTTGGGATCGGTCAAATCCATATGCGATGGACCACCATGCTGAAACAGCGAAATCATTGCCTTTGCCGTTGGTTGCAGAGGCGGCTGTTTTGGAAGCAGATCGAATGTCTGGTTGCCGGAATCCACCCCCGGTGGCTTTGCCGTGACGCTGTTTTCCTGCAGCATCCACGCCGCCGCAACAGCTCCCGCGCCAAGCGATGATCGCTTCAGAAAGATCCGCCGGTTATGCAGGTCTGCGTTCGGGTGGGGAATGGCCATAACTGAAATCCGGAGTCAGCCTGAATTCTGTTGGAAAGGACAAACGCTGTCGTGATGCGTTCGAGCTGATCTTTTGAATTCAGGTCAGGTGGGAAGAAGAAGGAAGGCGATTCGAGGAAGGACTGCAGTTCCGTTGGAAGGCAGCGTGATCGCTGCAGTTTGACCAGAACGCCCCGGATTCTGCAAGTCCGACGGCCCCTGCGGCCCATTCTCATTCACACGACTCTCAGGAGAGCGTCCGGCAGGTTTTGTGCCAGGGTTTGCATTTCAGCTTCCCACCACCATACTTCCGACTTCCTCTCGGTGCAGATTCCTTGTTTGAACCCGTCGATAGCCGTGTGTCCGGCTTTCCGGATGGCATTCGAGAGATTGACAATGCTGTGATTGAGGAGCTTGGAAGAGATGTCAAACGTTGGTGAATTCCCGATTCCGCTGAAGAATTACAAGGCCATCGCACTGGATCCCGGCCAGACGGCATTGACAGCGGAGCAACGTGAGACGCTCAAACAAAACATCCAGATTTGTCGCGATGCGATTGTCTTCTTCACTGCGATTGCAGATGCCAAGGGCCTGGGTGGACATACCGGCGGCCCGTTCGACACGGTCCCTGAGGTCTGCATCATGCACGGCTTCATGAAGCATGCCGCCGCAGGTGGTACTCCCAATGTACTGCCCGTCTTTTTCGACGAAGCAGGACACCGTGTCGCCACGCAGTATCTGATGGCCGTTCTGGAAGGTGAGCTGCCTGTCGAAAAGTTGTACCACTATCGCGAGTACCTTTCTCATCTTCCGGGGCACCCGGAGCGAGGCTTTACCCCGGGCGTCAAGTTTTCCTCAGGCCGACTGGGGCACATGTGGCCGTTCGTCAATGGAGTTGCCATCGCAAACCCCGGTAAGGTCGTTTTCATGCTGGGATCAGATGGATCTCAGATGGAAGGGAATGATGCAGAGGCGGCCCGGCTGGCAGTCGCGCAGAAACTCAACATCAAACTGTTGATCGACGACAATGATGTGACCATCGCAGGCCATCCGTCCGACTACCTGCCGGGCTTCGATGTTTCGAAAACGCTCGCTGGACATGGTTTGCCGGTCGACATCGGTGATGGGGAAGAACTTGACAGTCTGTACGCACGCATGTGTGCAGCGGTCACAACTGACGGGCCGGTCGCATTGATTAATCGACGCAAGATGTGTGTTGGCGTCAAAGGACTCGAAGGCAGTGCTCACGGGCACGACGTCATCAAGGTCTCCGTTGCAAAAGAATATCTGACTGAACGCGGACAGACGGCGGCAGTCGAATACCTGAACAACGTCACCAAAGGACCATCCGGCCCAACCTATCAGGGTAGTGATTCGAAGAGCGTTGGTAAGAACCGGGATCTGTTTGGCAAGATTCTGAACGAGATCCTTGACGCCATTCCAGAGCCGGAACGCGTCGCATCGGTACGTGTTTTTGACAGTGACCTTGAGGGTAGCTGTGGACTCAACCACGTTCGCGCGAAGCACCCGGAAGTCTTTGTTCGCGGCGGTATCATGGAACGCGGCAACTACTCAGCTGCCGCCGGGTTTGGATTCGAAGCCGGAAAGCAGGGGATCTTCGGGACGTTTTCGGCCTTCCTCGAAATGGTGGTTTCAGAAATCACGATGGCGCGGCTGAATCAGTCGAATGTCCTCGCCCATTTCTCGCACGCCGGCTGCGACGACATGGCGGACAATACCTGCCACTTCGGGCTGAACAACATGTACGCGGCGAACGGTCTGCCGGACGAAGGTCGTGATACCACACGGCTCTACTTCCCTGCCGATCAACACCAGTTCCGCGCATGCCTGAAGAAGATCTACGGCGACGCCGGTCTTCGATTTATCTATTCAACACGGTCCGGCGTTCCGGACCTGCTGAAAGAAGACGGCAGTCGAGTCTATGGCGACGACTACGAATTTGTCACAGGCAAAGACGACGTCATTCGCGAAGGCAAAGATGGTTATATCGTCAGCTTTGGTGAAACGGTGTACCGGGCTCTGGATGCTGTCATCCGTCTGAAGGCTCAGGGACTTGAGGTCGGACTTATCAACAAAGCGACACTGAATGTCTACGACGAAGACATGATGAGCAAGCTTGCAGCGGCCCCGATGGTTTTGGTGGCAGAATCGTTCAACGTAGCGACTGGTCTGGGGTCGCGGTTCGGAACGGAACTTCTGAAACGAGGCTTCAAGGGTCGATACAACAACATTGGCACCAACCGAGAAGGCTCTGGTGGCCTCTGGCAGCAGATGGGACATCAGGGAATCGACTCCGATGGGATTATCGAATCCGTTCTGGCACTGCGTTAACAGCCTGTCGAAAAACCGGACTGGCTCGAGCTGGAGACCTGGAAACAAGCCGGTTGACATCCGTCCAGCGTGCCTCTCCCGATTTTTCAACGGATAGTTAGGTTAGGTTAAGCACACAGCCGCAACAAAAATCCATCGGGCCATACAAAATGGGCGACCTCAGGGTCGCCCATTTATTTTGCAGGCTTCCTGAATGGATGGCCTGTGACTGACTGACCGACGTTCAAATGTGACGAGAAATCAAATCAGAACCAATCCCGTCGTGATATGTCAGGTCACGTGAGAGACTCTTGATCGGCATCCGTCGTACGGTGGCCCACTGTTCGCGGTACTGTATGGCCCGGACTTCACCGTTTGGTCGCCGATCCTATCCTGAAATTTACACTTGAACCTTTTCAACTCTCAGAGACTGGCGACTGGGCGAACAAAAAATGCAGGTGCCAAAGCGATCTCATAAGTGGGCGTCGAACTGCCTTTGGTGCTTCCTGTGGTCCGTGGCGATCGGCTGGTGTGGATGGAGTCTCGGTGCAGTATATTTCTTCGACGCCATGCCTGGCTGGCTACGAATTCCTTTTGCGCTTGCATATGGAATCTGCCTGGTATACGTCAGTTTGAGGACAAAAACTTGTCGTTTGCGGCTTGCTGGGATCACGGTCTGCGTCGTGATCGTTTACGTCCTCACTCTCCTTCAGCAACCATCGAATGACCGCGACTGGGCACTTGACAATTCGATTGTGCCCGAAATCCGGATCGTCGGGAAAGACGTCAGCATCTCAGGATTCCGTCACATAACATTCAGCAGCGGACCGGAAGACGCTGAGGATGAGACAAACGTAAACTATTCCACCCTTCGATTTCAGATCGATCAGTTGCGCGAAGTTTGGTTTGTCGTACAGAAATTCACTGCCCTCGAGGGGATTGCTCATAATTTTCTGACGTTCTCATATGACCCGGGCGACGGACCTCGCTACTTCAGTGTGTCGGTAGAAATTCGTCGGGAGCGAGGTGAGTCGTTCTCTCCGACGCGAGGACTCTATCGACAGTATGAACTGATTTATGTCGTTGCAGATGAGCGGGATGAAATTGGATCTCGAACCGTGTTCCGCCCGAACGACCGCGTCTATCTGTATCCCGTAAATGCAACCAGTGAGCAGGTACAGAGTCTGTTTGTCAGTATCGCTGCTCGCATGCAGGCACTTGTGGAAACGCCGGAGTACTACCATTCGCTGCTGAACAACTGCACCAACAACATCGTCGAACACACCTATCAACTGACATCAAAGCCGATTAACTGGCTGAATCCGCAGATTGTTCTCCC
The DNA here is from genome assembly GCA_020426345.1 of Planctomycetaceae bacterium. GTDB lineage: Bacteria > Planctomycetota > Planctomycetia > Planctomycetales > Planctomycetaceae > F1-80-MAGs062. The sequence goes on along the minus strand of JAGQQE010000373.1, from coordinate 353 downwards.
GGGATTTGCAGATCGGCTCGCATTTTCGCGCGGGCTGATCGGCGATGGCGATGATGACTTCGAAACCCTGCGAGCTCGTTGTCGCATTGACGGTATTGCACGAAAAGGCGGGATCACCCCGGATTTTTCGACGCTGATCCGACAGCGTCTGGACCGTCAGGGACCCGGGCCTGGGAAGCAGGGAACGATATCGAGCGATCCTCGGTGAGCGATTGGCATCTGCATTGCGTTTCCAATCAATCCGATTTGATGTCTGGTGCTGTCGGGCCGTCGTCAGAGACTTAACTGTCGGTTGAAAAACCGGGACCGGCACGCAGGACGACTGCAAAGCATGGTGTTTTACGGTCTCATGC
>JAGQQE010000372.1 GCA_020426345.1 Planctomycetaceae bacterium | reverse complement strand
TCAATGGCGTGGATGGCGGAAAAAATGATAACGTGGTGGCAAGCGTACTATTGGGCTCTCGCACCACGTTAAACCAGACCATCATCGGAAGCAGCATAACCATCCAGACGGGCAGTAACAAACTTTGAGCTTCTCGCAACTGTGAGACCGAAGCGCCGATGGCCATAAAGACCGAGCTGAACATCAATACGGCCAATAACTGATAGACAGTGAACCAGGGCAGGATATGAAATGGAATCCGATCGCTCTGTCCGTTCAGATTGGCGACGGCGTAACCTCCAGCCGCATAAAGAGCGAAAACCGTCAATGATCCGCCCACGTTACCGAGCAGTTTGCCGGTCATCAACTGCCTCGCATTGGCTGATCCCAGGAGCACTTCCGAAATCCGCTGCGTCTTTTCTTCCAGAACACTTTCAAGCATGGGCTGAGCTGACATCATTACAATCATGAACATCAGCATCATGATGCCCATCGGCAGTAACATTTGTGTAATCTCATCGGGCTTATCTTCGCTGACGATATCGCCAGCATCATTTCGTTCGAATAACCCGGAAGCCTTCAGTGGCGTCTTCCTTTCGAGTTCCAGCAGTACAACAGGAGACACACCTGCATCTGCCATTCTCCGCGCCTTGACAAGTTGATTGATTGCCGAGCCAAGCCAGCGTTTCGCATCGGACAATGCGGCGTCCTGCGCGCAGTACGTCACAGCGGGCAACGATGAAGATTCAGGATGGGCTGGATCCATCGCAGGGGCAGTCAACAGATCGGCGGGGATCTCCAGGAATGCATAGAGCTTTCCGTTCCTGATTTCTTCAGACAGTTCCAGTCGCTGCTCGTCCCCAAATCCTTCCGTCGGATGCGATTTCAGGACGTAAGTATTGATGTCGTTTAAACCCATTGATTCCAGGGCCTCACGTCTGTCCCGGCTTTCCTTCGATTCCCTGGCGGTCACGGCATCATCGGTTGACTCACTGCTTTCGCTGTCTCCTGCGCTGACAGCAGGTTTGACAATCGCGTTCCGTTCATCAGTAATCTTCTGAAGCAGCGGCAGCATTTCGCCACTGTGGTCGATGACGGCAATCGTGCGTTCGCGCGATTTCTCCAGCCCTTTCAGCATCTTCGGCAACCACATTCCGCCAAGCATCAGGACGGGCATCATGGCCATCCCCAGAACGAATGCTTTGGTTGCGACCATTGCCTGATATTCGCGGCGAGCGATTGTCAGAATCTTATTCATTGGAAGGCCCCGCGATGCGAACAAAAATGTTATGCAAAGATGGTCGCACCAATTCGAAGTGTTCAACGCGACAGGAATTCACAAGGGTTTGCAGCAATTCGTCGAGATTTGCATCGGGCGACAGCTTCAGCAGAGAAAACGACCCCTGTTTCTCACGTGAAATCACACCTCGCATCTGGCCGGGCAATTCAGAATCGCTCGAAAGCCTCAGCTTCACCTGATCGGCCGGATACTGAGCCTGAATTGAAGCCACCGTACCATCCAGAACCTTATCGCCGTTGTGAATCATAAACACGGTGTCACACAGTCGCTCTGCCACGTCCATTTCGTGGGTGGAAAAGATGATCGTCGTGCCCTGCTGACGCACCTCAAGAATAGCGTCTCGCAATGTTTCCAGATTGACCGGGTCGAGTCCGCTGAACGGCTCGTCCAGTATCAGCAGCTGCGGTTTCGCGATGACGGCGGAAATGAATGAGATCTTCTGAGCCATTCCTTTGGATAGTCCCTCAATCTTCTTCTCTCCCCAGTCACCTGCACCGAGACGTTCCAGCCACCGTGTAATCTCGTCATCGCAGTCTCGAAAGCCTTTGAGGCGGGCGTAGTATCGAAGGAGTTCGCGAACTTTCATTCGGCGATACAGACCACGTTCTTCGGGCAGGTAGCCCACACGATCATCTGCACAGTCCCCGACCTGCTCTCCGAGCACGCTCACCAGACCTTCATCCGGTCGAAAGATTCGCAGAATCATCCGGATGGTGGTTGTCTTGCCGGAACCGTTAGGCCCAATGAAGCCGTAAATCGAATTCTTTGGAATGCGCAAGTCGAGATTTCGAACCGCAGTGTGCTTTCCAAAACGCTTGGTGACATTCGTGAGCTCCACAGCCCATGAATCCGCTTCACCAGATGTCATTGTGATTTACCTTCGTAGACAGGATGCCGTGTAGTCCTGAGCGATGCCGCAATCAGAGTCTGATTCGTTGTCGAGCTGAATTTCCTGGGGACTGTTCCGAAAACACCGCAGTGTCTCCTTCAGGGGTCGCCTGTGCCAATGGTCGAACTGCGAGTCGCCCCCGACCTGCTCAGGTGATGTCATCGATTGAGTGCCTTTTCAGTCGCACAAAAGACTCAAGTTCAGTTGCACAAAAGACTCCCGAGACACAATGCCAGACAGCTTTAGTCAACTCAATTCGTGCTTTTTCACGTCACTGCACGGGGCGAATTGAACTGCGAATCGTGGGACAGTTCCACCGTGGAGCAACGCATTCATGCAGAAAAATCGGAACAAACGAACCCGTTACTACGCTCCCCGCCCATACAAACCGGCAACATCTGCTGCCCAGTCGCCACACGAGCGGCAATTCTTGCAGATTTTTGGTGACTCCAGTCGAAACTGTTCTACGTTCGATTGCCGAAGGACGCACGGCGTCAACGGAAACGTGTATTTACAGCTACCCGGACGCATCTGCCCTTTGTGGGGCGGGGCATTTTTAGAAGAGTGAATCGGGTCGCAATCATTCACGATGAAAGATTGACCAGGGACTGGACATGTTAGTACTCAGCCGAAAAAAAGATGAGAAGATCGTAATTGGGGACTCCATCACTCTGATGGTCATTGAGATCCGCGGCGACAAGGTGCGTCTGGGCATCGAAGCTCCTCGCGACGTCACTGTTCATCGTGAAGAAGTCTACGAAGCGATCAAACGCGAAAATACCGACGAGAAAAAGAACGCCTGAGAGTTCTTTTCTTTACCGAAGAAACATGGGCCTGAATCATCTGTTCTGGCCCCGGCGTGGTCGGGCGCGCCTACCGCGGGAAATGATCGATTTTTCTTCGACTGTGTGATCGCCTCTCGAAACGGGATGGCTTGATCCACTTTTGCTTCCTCTCATCTTCCCCCCTATTCCTCCCGTGCGGAATTCCTCATTCTCGGATTTCCTGCTTTTCGAGCATTGCGCACTTTGACGGTGTATACGCCCGCTGAGGGTCGCTATCTTTTGCACTTTGGCCAGGCGAGTTTTTCCTGCCATTCTGCCGTTTTGACGATCAGAGTTATCTGGATCGATTGAAACACCAGCCCTCGAGAGATCCCGCCCATGCATCGTGCAAACTGTCACCCCGTGGCATTGATTGCTTTCGCAGCTGTTATGAACGTCGGTCCGTTGTTGATCGCGCAATCGGTCGTCAATACGAAATATGCTCAGCCGGATAAGTTTCGGCAGCTGGAAGAAATTCTTCCGACACCGAATGACTATCGCACCGCTTCAGGAGCCCCTGGTCACAGGTATTGGCAACAGAAGGCGGACTACGATATCAACGTCGAACTGGACGACGAAAAGCAGCGGATCGTTGGCAGCGAAGTCATCACGTACCAGAACAATTCTCCCGATTCGCTTCGGTATGTTTGGTTGCAGCTGGATGCAAATCGGTTTCATCCTCAATCAGCCGCCAATCGATCACAAACCGCGCCGCGTCTGTCTCCATCCATGTCGTTCAAGGAAATGGATTCGCTGGTACTGGCATCCCGATTTCCCGGAGGCACGAAGATCAGGGATTGTCGCGACGACAAGTCCAATCGTGTTCTGCGCCACACTGTTGTTGGAAGCAACATGCGCATCGATTTGAATGACGAGTTATCTCCCGGGCAATCTACGTCCATCAGGATTGCGTGGGAATACAATATTCCGGAGGTGAATCGTCTGCGAGCTCGCGGTGGTTGCGAACATTTCCCAAAGGACGACAACTATATCTATGAGATCGCTCAGTGGTTTCCTCGCATGTGTGTCTACAGCGATGTCACCGGCTGGCAGAATAAGGAGTTTCTGGGCAAAGGTGAGTTCACGCTGGAGTTTGGTGACTATGTCGTACGGATCACGGTACCGGAAGACCACGTGGTAGCGTCCACCGGCGTGCTGCTGAATCCAACGGAAGTGTTGTCAGAAACCCAGCGTAAACGCCTTCTGGACGCGAAGACCTCGAAGAAGCCGGTATTCGTGATTACACCTGAGGAAGCAATGGCGAATCAGGCAGAGAAAGCTGAAGGGAAGCGAACCTGGGTGTTTAAAGCAACCAATGTCCGTGACTTTGCCTTCGCGTCTTCACGCAAATTCATCTGGGACGCGATGGGGCACGATTCCGACGGCAATCAGGTAATGGCGATGTCGTTTTATCCGAATGAGGCTGAGCCGCTGTGGAGTCGTTATTCAACACACGCCATCGTTCATACCCTGCAAGTCTATTCACGTTACACATTTCAATATCCCTACCCCACGGCCATATCGGTAAACGGTCCTGTTGGGGGTATGGAATATCCCATGATCTGCTTCAATGGTCCTCGCCCAGAGGAAGACGGAACATATACCGCGCGAACCAAGTACGGATTAATTTCCGTCGTGATTCATGAAGTTGGCCACAACTACTTCCCCATGATCGTGAACTCGGATGAGCGACAGTGGACATGGATGGATGAAGGACTGAACACATTCCTTCAGTATCTGGCCGAAGTTGAATGGGAGGAAGATTATCCATCCCGACGCGGCGAACCGAAGGATATTGTGGAGTACATGCGAAGCACTAACCAGGTGCCGGTGATGACGAATTCAGAATCGCTGCTGCAGTTCGGCCCCAACGCCTATTCAAAGCCTGCCACTGCTTTGAATATTCTTCGTGAGACGATTCTTGGACGCGAACTGTTTGACTTCGCGTTTCGCGAATACGCACAACGATGGAAAAATAAGCGTCCTTACCCCGCCGACTTCTTTCGCACAATGGAGGATGCCAGTGGAGTCGATCTGGATTGGTTCTGGCGAGGCTGGTTTTACAGTACTGATCACGTAGACATCGGCATCTCCAATGTTCGGCACTACACCATTAATGACGGCAACCCCGCAAAAGACAGCGAATTCAAACGGGCTGAGCGGGATGCAAAACCCGAGACAATGTCACAACAACGCAACGAAGGAATTCATAAGCGGACCGACGATTTCCCGGAGCTGAAAGACTTCTACAATTCGTTTGACGACCTCGAGGTGACTGACGCAGAGAAAAAGAAGTTCGATAAATACCTGAAAGACCTGCCAGAGGATGAACGGCGACTGCTTGGGCAGAAGACGAATTTCTACATCGTTGACCTGGAAAACATCGGCGGCCTGGTGATGCCCGTTATTCTGAAGCTTCACTACGCCGACGGGACAACTTCGGAAGTGCGGCTGCCTGCCGAAATCTGGGCTCAAAACTGCGAGGAGACATCCAAACTGATCATGAGTCCGAAAGAGATCGAATCGATCGAGCTGGATCCACATCTGGAAACAGCGGATACAGATCTCTCGAACAACGTATTTCCGCCCCGAATTACGAAAAGTCGTTTCAAGTTGTATCAGCAACGCAAGGAAACGAATGAAATGCAAAAGGCAGGTCTGGGCAGCAAGAAAGAAGCTAACGCAAAAGGTGATGATTCAGAGAAGAAGGAAAAGGCGTCTGAATAGCATTCATTGGGCAGCCGTCATCCAGGACGGTGACAGGCGGCAGGCAGCCTG
>JAGQQE010000371.1 GCA_020426345.1 Planctomycetaceae bacterium | reverse complement strand
TCCGTCGATTCCTGTGCACTCAGGCCGGTGAGTTCAGCGACTATGCGCCGAGACCGATCTACGAGCTTTTCATTCGTCGCAGTCAGGTCGACCATCAGGTTGCCAAAGGTCTTGCCAAGGCGAACCATGGTCCCGGTAGTCAGCATGTTCAATACCATTTTGGTTGCCGTCCCGGCCTTCAGTCGAGTCGACCCGGTGATGACTTCAGGACCGACCACAGGCTCAATCATCAGGTCTGTAACGCCACACAATGCAGAACCGGGATTGCAGGCGAATCCAATCGCGTAGGCACCTGTGTGTCGAGCATATTTCAGACCTGCGATGACATAGGGCGTACGACCACTGGTGGCGATGCCAACGACAACATCGCATGAGTTCAGCGAAATATCCTTCAGGTGCTGAATTCCCTGCTCACCTTCATCCTCAGCTCCTTCAACGGCACTCGTCAACGCTTTCTGTCCACCGGCGATCAAGCCAACGACCATGGCTGGAGGTGTACTGAATGTTGGTGGACACTCACTTGCATCAAGTACACCGAGCCGACCGGAGGTTCCTGCCCCCATGTAAATCAGTCGGCCGTTCCTGCGAATTCGATCTGTAATCACGTCGATGGCTGCCGCGATCGAAGCGGCCTGGCTTCTGACGGCCTCTGCTACAGTGGCATCCTGGTCGTTCATCAACTGAACGATTTGCAGAGAACTCATCTCGTCAATCGCTGACGAGGCTGTATTGCGGGATTCGGTCGCGACATGATTGCCTGAAAGATTGCTCAACTTATTGAACTCCCGGCAGTCCGGGGACTGCGCAGATAACCAAGTGACGGGTGACAGACCACTGGTATTCACGAAAAGAGGCCCGACCTTAAAGGTCGGGCCTCAGAAATTCATCCTTCACTGCGTTTCAGCAGGCTACTGCAATTCAGCAGTGACCCATCCATCCGAAATCCGGATGTACGAGAGAGTCAGCATGAGAGCTCGATCGGCACTTCCCTGCAGGTCGAAGGTGGTGTCGAGTTCTCGCCGAACGATGGTTCGTCCGAGCACTCGTCGAATCTGGTTCGCTCGTCCGATCTGTCGAGCCCGATTGGTCTCTTCAACACTGGCGACGCCAAAAGTACCTGGCTCAAGAATCAGCTTTCCACCCTGAAGTGAAACACTGATTGGAACCGTGATAATCTGTTCGGGAATCGGGTCCTTCCCTTCCTGATTGACGCCGGCACGGAGAACCAGAATGATCTCATCCTCACCAAAGTGAGCACGGATAGGATCAGTCGAACTGAAGACGAACGTTGTTGGTGGTTCGGGTTCTTCAGTTGACTCCTCCTTCGGCTTGTCATCCTTCGAAAGCTTGATATCCCGCTGAAGCAGTTCGCTCAGTGCGGATTCCAGTTCCGATGCGACCTGATCTTCGGGGATGCTGCGACCATTGAATTCCAGTGCATCGATGGTGTTGTTCAGCGCTGTTTCATGAACCTGCAACGCCAGCCCACTGGAAGAAAGAAGCATCGGTGGCTGGGTGGAGCCGCCAACGCGATTCACGTTCATCGTTCGAGAGCTAACGGCGATCTGGTTGCTGCTGGACCTGGCACTGATGCTTTCCGGAGCCACACCCTTGCGTTCAAGTGACGACAGCGTCTTGTGGAGCGTATCGTTTAATTCTGCCAGTTGATTGTCGACTTCCGTTTCGAACTTCGGCAGTGCTTCATCCCGCAGACGATCACGTGTCAGTGCTTCAGACTGACCTTTGCTCTTCGCAACCTCTTTTCGGGCAATGTTGCGAATAATGCCGCCGATCAATGGGATGCCATCGTACTTGGTGTTCACTGCGACCGTCTGGCTGTTCACGTTGACATCAATTGAGCCGGGGCCGCCGTAGACGTCGTGACCATTGAAGTAAACTGGCTTTGCGGTGTGGAAAAAGTGGTTTCCAAGCGTGCGTACCGTGGCCGGATCCTTGCGTGCGATGGTGTCGGACCGAGTGTTACCATCAGCCTGAATACGAAAGGCGGCAGAGTTGCTGGACGGGATAATATCGGCCGTCACGTTAACGCTCGTGACCTGGGAACCTGTGACCCAGGCCCCCATGATGCAGTCGGCAATGCAGCCGGATTCGCTGCGATAATCGGAGACCAGTCGTGACAACAGGTTTTCAGAAACCGTGATGTGCAGATTGTGGTTGAAGTAATGATTCACCATCACCGGCGAGATCACCGCGTAGGCGGCCGGGAATCGACTGCGAAGAGCGCGGTAGGCAGAACGAACAGCATCGGCATCGACAGACAATTGGCGAGCTTCGTAGGCAAGAGTGGAAGCCACCAGATGATCCAGCATCTGTTTCAGTTCTGCCCGGGCGGCTTCTTCTCCGCTATCCGCGCTTCCCGTTGCCAGAGTCGAATCGATCGCGGCCTTCAGCTTCAGGAACTGAGGTCGCTGCATGAAGGATCGCTGGCTGTCTTCCATTGTCTCGGCAGGAGTCAGGTTTTCAGAAACCTTCTTCAGCACATCCGCAGATACACCTTCGTCAAGAAGATCATTCAGGTGCAGGTAGTCCAGCCAGAGCTGCCCGTTTCCAACTGAGTTCAACCAGTCGATCGCGGCCTGGGCTGCCGATGGTACGTTTGAAGTCGTCGAACCAGCAGACAGGTCCTGCACTTCGCCGGCATTCACCGTTGCTTCGATCAGGGCAATCCGTCGACGGAGGCGGCTGACTGCTGATGCCATACCTGGCGTCGATTGATCCGCCTGATCGGCCAGATTCGTGAGTTCCGCTGCGGCCGATCGACGCGCATCCGCAGACTCCTCATTGTTGAACAGAACCCGCAATTGCGGTCCGGCCGAAGCAGCGAAGGCTGCGTCCACTTTTTCAAGCGCCTCTTCCCGGATGTCTTCCGGAACCAGTTTCGCCGCGTTGGCGACCGGTGGTTCATCCTGCGTCGCTCGCAGTGTTCCGGTCGACGTAATTGATGCTAGTAGCATTGCTGTCGCAATGGACAGCATTCCCAAGGCATTTCGTACCTTGTGTGCTGTACTTCGAGTGGTATTCAACGCACGTCCTCCTCAATTCTCTGTCTGATGGCGACAGAATTGCTGCCCCGGGTTCATGCATTATCGACGGTATGTGTCGCCAATCACTTGAAACCAGGAACAACAGTTACATCCTCGCTGACCGTAAAATTCGCCCCACACGTTGAAGGCGACACAGTCTTCGCAGGTTACGCGATCGGTACAAGCTTCTCAATTATCCAGCCGATCAACCTGTCAAGGCTACGAGAAATCAGAAAGACGTCGGAAACACGACGTCCGAACGCGGGGCGAACAGGTAAAGAGTGTCAGCGAGGGCAAGTTTGCGGACGCCCCCGCCCCAGACCTGTTGGATTCAGGAAGCTTGCCCAAATTCCGGGCCGCACGAGATAGGTATCCAGCGGATAATCGTCTGGATCACGCAGCATCCACGCATCCTGCGAGTTTTGAAACATTGGAAACGTTCATAAGCCTTTTCACAGATGTATCTTGCGCAAAAAAACAACAAGACGGATGGGCGAAACAAGCGTTTACGCTGCCGCTCCGCTGTTGTTGTAATTGCTTGCACACTAGTACATTTGTCAACCCTGGATTTGGTTGCGGAAGAGTCAGTCAGCGACGCAGGTGCAAGAATCGCAGCGCTGGTTGAAAAGATGGAGCATGGGTCTTTCGCAGAGCGACAGATGGCAACGCGATCGCTTCTGTCACTTTCGATCGATGAAATCGCTCCCCTGCAGGAGATTGTCGCAGTTGCCAATGTGGACCAGCGTCCCCGTCTTCAGGCCATTGTCGATAAGATTCAGCAATCTGAGTTCGACCGACGCCTGAGTGTAGCGACGCTGACTCCTTCTCCTGAAACGGCCAACGCTCTGGGCAGTTGGAAACGATTTGCCGAACTGGCGGGGAACAGTACCGACACGGTTTTGTTGTTTCTTGAGATGCAAAAGGCCGAACCTCAGTTGTTTCGAAGCGCTCTTTTCGATCGCTCCCAGCTGCCGCTACTGCTGGAGCAAAGAAGTCAGTCGGTTTCGAAACAACTCAACAGCCGGGTCAGTGAAGGTTTCCCTGCAACGTCGTTTGCCGCGTTAATGTTTCTTGGCGCAGACCCGTCCATCAGACTTCTGCGGGCTACCTCGACAAATATTTCGGACGGGCTGGCAGATGAACGATTTCATCAGTTGATGGTGTCCGGCAGGAATCGAGAGGTGCTCCGCACGCTGGCCAGCCAGTGGGTTGTGCGGCCGGGAATTTCAGCCGAACGACCGTTGCTGTTCTGTATCAAACACCAGTTGCCCGCAGGCAAGACGCTCGCACATCGAGTGATGGAGTCGAAATCAACGCGCCCGGATATGATTCTTGCTATTCTGACCCTCGCTGCCTTTGGCAGTGAAGCAGATATTCCGCGGATTGAGTCAATGTTCTCGGTGCATTCTGTACTTTGGCCACCTCGCAACCAGCAGGCACGGAAGGCCGTCGATGTTGGAAAACAGGTTCCTTCGTACGCAACGGTCCAGACGGCTGATGTGGCACTAGCCGTCGCCATCTATCTGCGCAAGGCTGAATTTGCCGATTTCGGCATGACCGTGAAACTGCAGCCCGTGACTGTTTTCTCTGTGGAAACTCTCGGATTCGAAGACGAGCAGAAAAGGAAGGCGGCATTCGCTGCCTACGCCGCCGCTTTTCGACCCTGATCCCGCTTGAGCGACTCAAGTCAACTTTTTCCGAACCGGCCACTTTATTGGCACTGTTCCACGCACGTCGGCAGAGTTTCTCCAGATTGACCCAAGCACAAATGTACTGCTGGATGTCCGAGGGTTTGAAGCCTGAAACTTGAGCAGCTTTGAAGAAATTCTCTGCGCTCTTTGGAACTCAGCTTCGATTTTTCGCTTCGTATTGCTCGACTGTGTTGTGTTGAAATCAACGCCTGGATTGGCCGATATTCCGGAGTATGAATGGAACTGACTTTCAACTTGATGAGCTTTCTGAAGACTGCCGCACGGTGTTGAACATCTACGCCGTCCGCGAACATGCTCAGAAGAAGGCTGCGGTTGAGAATCCGGGCTGGCTGGATCGCATCGAAGACGTAGATGGTATCGCTCCCACTTCGCTGACCAGTATTCACGGGATGCTGATTGCAAGAGGATTACTTCGCTTTCAGATTACTGGTCGCAGTGTTGGCCTTCAGTATCAGATCAGTCCTGCTGGCAAGGATATACTCTCACGCGTCTCGGCGGCTTCAGACCAGGATGACACTGTTGCTGACGCGATCGAATCCGAATTTGCCACGAACTCATTCTCATCAGCCACTGTCCCCGGGGAGAACGCGGACAACAACGCCACTGAGGTTCAGGAACAGCATCCACCACGCCGCGGGGCCGCCTGATCTCGCAGGTCAGCAATTCGCTGTCAGTCGGTTGACGATTCCTCATCCAACCGCCATCATTCCACCTGCTCCTGAATTCATTCAGGAGCAAATCGGGCTGTAGCGCAGCTTGGCTAGCGCGCTTGACTGGGGGTCAAGAGGTCGCAGGTTCAAATCCTGTCAGCCCGACTGAAAATCAAGACAGCTCGCCGCAGTCATTCGCGGCGAGCTGTTTTTCGTTCGACAACAGGGAGTTGCGCGAACCGCGAAACATGACACAGGCAGTTCAAACAGGCAACTCTTTCGAGGCCCCGAGGACAGCCGATTGCTCGAACTTACTGCCTGTCAGGGACTTACCGAGTTCAAATTCAGTCGCCACTTTCGCGTTTCGTCACTCTGGTTCGAGTCCTAATCGGGGAGCTTTCGGACGGCTGTGCGCACTTTTGACACGGAAGTAGCTGACAGATTGCTGTCATACTT
>JAGQQE010000370.1 GCA_020426345.1 Planctomycetaceae bacterium | reverse complement strand
CGGAACCCACATGATCCACCCACACGGGCAATGTTAGGCGGCCCTGTTCATGGACCTGGAATAGTTGAAAATCGGTCTGTTGTGGCAGTCTGTCTCGGGATTTTTCCAACGGCGAGACCGTATCAATCATGTGAGTACTCTCTCCCAAAGCCAAACCTCCGAACCGATCAATCTCACCTCGCGTCGTCGGACAAAGAGCTCGTTGAACTCGCGTCTCCAGCGTGTTCTCTTGATCGGATTCACCGGATGAATCCAGCCAGATGACCAAATGCACGTCGGTCAGCAATTGCTGATAGTCCGGACGAGTATTGCCTGCAGATCCAAGCGGCGTTTTCTTGACCCGCCAGACCGTACGCAGCACGACACTGACCTCAGGGCTTCCAAAGATCCCAGATGTGACTCGGCATCCCAGATGCCGATGCCGATCCGTTTCGCCGACAAGCGAAAGCAGAAACCCATAGCACGTCGAGGGGGGCGGGATGACCTCGGTTTCCAGATATTCTCTGGCCATGCCGCGTCGAAAACAGGCGATTGGTACTGTGACGTAGACTCCAAACACAAACACCTCCGGAGACAAACTGTGAGCAGAATGGACAGCGAAAGTGGTCAGGCGGATGCAGAAATCGCCGAGCTGATGCGCTCACTTGCGCCATTAATCGCAGCCCTGACGCCGTGGACTTTGAGCCCTGCGCCGCTCATGGATTTGGCCAATGGACTTTCGGTATCAGCAACACCGATCATCAGTTCATCGGCGGCAACATCGCCGGATTTAATCCGAGCGATCAGGCTTTCGGCCGTCACTGTGCGGCCGCCATCCGCGGTATCAAAGCAATACAACAAACGAGGTGCCGGGTCCTCGGTGATTCGCAATACGATGGCTTCCGGTGAAAAGTCGAACAGAAACCGACCATGATTTCCCGCCACCGTCCGGAGGCTGCCCAATGCGGAAATGGCTTTGGCGGCTCGTGACGGATCGCGTAATCGAGCGGGCGTCATGGCAAATCCGAATTGGTAACGTGTGGCATGAACTTCGGTACCATATGGTACCGGATTCTTGCTTTTGTTGTCGTCGCCTTTTGATGCCGAAGGGGTTGCTCCCGGAGACGCAGCGTTGAAAGTGACGTCGCCTGACCAGGCTGTCAGCGACACGGCGCGAGTGATTTCCAGAACGGCTCGGCGAACTTTGGCAGAGCCTTTCTTTTCACCCGCCTCCTCCTTGGCCGCATCCGCTCGCATGTATCCCAGAAGGTCGTCGTCGATATAGGTCTTACTTTTTTCTGACGCCCAGCCTTTGAACTCGTGATCTTCCCATTCATTCACGCGAGCATCTTCATTCCATGATCGGTTTGTTCCCGCTTCTTCCGCTTCGGCCAGCAATCGCCGCAATGCGAAGCGAATAGCTTCCGCACTGACCGTTGAATGCGGCGCACCGTGCCAGATCAGTTTCTGTAACGTGGTGATATTGCCTTCGTTTTCAGCTCGGTTATTGGCCGCTGTTCCAAAAGGCGTGACGATGTTTCCGAAGACGTGCAATGTCATCTGAGTTTCCTTAATCAACGAGTTGGGTTTGAATGATTGACCACATGCCGCCTGAAGGCGGGACTACAAACGGTCGAAGCGAATGAACTATTCTTCTGCCTCTGAATCTGCGTCAGTTACAATCGCTTCTTCGATTTCCTTCGCACCTTTGCCGGAGTAACTTGCCAGGCCCAACAGGGCCAGGTCTCGAGTCTGCTGCCAGCGATTGTCGGAGAGCATGGGCAGGATGTTGGGCCAGTTTTCCTGAAGAATGCTGTTCACACCTGCTCGACTAAAAAGGTCACACAGTGAACGACGAAACTGTTCCGAGGTCTTAGCTCCGGCGAATGCCAGTCGCCAGCGGTCGTATTCGCCCTTCCAGCGATTCTTCATCGCCGTGGAATTTCCTTTGTTCTCCTTGGAAATCAGTCCATATCGGCGACCGATGGATTCGTGAACAGCGTTCACGATTGTTGATTCACCGGTGTCGCTCCACGGCACGTTTTCGACCATTGCTTTCAAGCCTTTCTTTTCAAAGAACAATTTGTCCCGTAGCGGACGTTTGCTGACAGGATCGATCTTTGTCATCAACTCCACAAAGTTGTGATACCACGGACGGCCACGAGCCAGGTTCGTGGCGACCAGCGGACGCACAATGCTGTCGACCCAAAACGATTCGGAACGTTTCGTGACGACTCGTTGCTTTCCCCGCCCACTGGATTCCTCGATCTCTCGCGTGGCAATGCGAGGACTCAGTTCCTTCATCGCAACACTGAACTGGCTCAACACTTCGTCACTGCCAGGTTCCACGGTGATGGTGTCAACTCGAGATTTCTGTTGCGAAGCCCATGGCGTTGGCTGAAATGTGACGACATGGCAAGCGGGCAGATCTCGCTTGTTGATCTCTTCAGTCGCCCGAAGACGTAACTGAGTCTGCAGGGCCGCATCACTGGCTACGGTGATCTGACATTCGCGAGTTGTCCGCGGTGTCATTGCGGCTCGGATGGACGGGAACATGATCAGGTCAGTGACATCCGGAATCAGCAGAACCCCGGATCCTCGATTCAGCGACAGCGGAAGGCATCCGACGACCGCGAAGTACAACGGAAGAATCTGAGCGGGTAGATCGAAGAGTTTCGTGGGCGTCGAAAATGCGTTGTGTCGTACCACGGCACCCGGACTTAGCGGCCCCGCAATCTCAACAGGCTTCAGCTCAATGCGCCCTTTCGAGTCGGTGATATCTTTCCAGCCTTGCTGATGTTTATATTCCGTACAGGCTTTGAACTGATACTGAAGAGCCTTGCCGGAATCTTCTTCCGGATTGAATGTGAGAACGGTTTCATTCTTGGCCAACTTTCGAGTTTGCCCATGCTGCAAGAAAGTGAGCGTGATTCCCTGCTGCAAATAGGCTCTGACCGGATGGCTCGGAACCAGCTTGCCGTATTGCCCAGGCAGATGAATGAGCTTTCCTTCAGCATCCGACGATAGTCCGAATGAGTACTCAAACAATGCTTTCAGCCAGCTTGCGGCATTTTCAGCCTCTCCAAAATCCAGTGTGATAGCGTTTTCTGAGATGATCCACGGTGGTTCGCCATTGGCCCATTTTCCACCCGGTCTGCGGTCTTCCGGCAGCTTCTTCTTTTGAACATCTCGTTCGATCGCGCGTAGTGAACATGCAAGCCCGCCCAAGCCCGCTCGATGCATCATCGTCATTCCTGGGGCGAACAGGTTCATCGTCAGTGTTTGGGGATATTCCGTTCTTACTTTTGCCATTTGGCACCTCGCTGACTGTCATATATCAAAGTGTCTTCCGGCGCGATCAAAACGCCCTTGATCCGTGGCCAGTCTGTCCATCCCACGCCGTACGGCTGCGGCATGGGAATGGATACGCGAGCCAATCTGGACGAATCAGCTAGACAAGCGTCCGCGTCGGCTCCGGCGCGCACCACTGTGACACTTGGTGATGCTGTTCTGACCGAATCAATCTGTGTGGTTGGACCTCCGTCAATCCAGTTACTGTCGATCCCTTCAATTTCGCGGTCCGAATTCAGGTTTTCCCATGCATCCGCCAGTGACTGCTGACTGATATTCTGATCGCCCAACTGGCTGAGCCAGGACTCCGTCACTTGAGGCCAGTCACCATAGACTTCAAAGCTGTAGGGCATTTCTTTGATTGCACCCGATTCTTTGCGACGGTAATCCACAGCAAATGGCATCGTCACCGGCGGAGGGTCTGCAGGCTTGGCATGGCGATTCAGCCGTCCCAAACGCTGAATCAGCGACGGAACCGGAGCGAGTTCAGTGACCAGAAGTGTGGCCGAGATATCAAGGCTCATCTCGGCAACCTGAGTACAGATGGCCAGACTTCCAATCTGATTACTGCCTGGCGAGAACGCTGCCACTACGTCTTTATGTCGCTGCACACGATCTTCGTAGCGGAATCGACTGTGGTAAATCAGTGGATTCCAGTCCGCAAATCGATCGGCTACTTCCATCGCCCGATCGACAACATTGCAGATCCACAGCACTCGACCACCGCGATCCAGTTCTTCACGAACACGAGCATCAATATCGTCTGGCTGTTCGCGGTGATAACGCGGTAGCTGTTCCAATTCTGGTGGCCCGACAATGATGCTGGCGGGCTCTTCGTCTTCCAGGGCCTGCTGGATGGCCGCGAGTCGTGGGGTGGGCAGGCTCGCCGTCATTAACAGCACCTTTGTTCCTCGCAGATCGCTGAGAAACCTAAGCAAGCAGCCAAACAGCTTGTCGTCGTAAGCATGGATCTCGTCAAAGACGAATGCGGATTGTGCCAGCGCGGGCCACGAATACAGCCCGCGTCGATGATTTTGAATGATGCCCAACACGGTATCGACAGTGCAGCAAACAATAGGTGTTGACCAAGACTTCAGGGAATAGATCCGCAGTTGCTCTTCCGCGATCGCGTCGGCCTTTCCGTCTTCGTTGACATCCAGAATCATTTCAAAATCCACTAGATCGCGACTGTGGAACAGATCCGCACCCAACTTTGGTTTTTTTGTGTCGTGATCAAACAGATAGCCGCGAAAGCCTTCTGTCGCCGTTCCGGTCGTTGGGTATGAAAAGAACACTCGCTGGCCTGGACATTGCCGAGCCGCCCACAGCCACGCGGCGACGGTCTTTCCACATCCGCAGCCTGCGGTCACCAGCGTGACGCGACTTGTGGAACTGGCCACATTGGTTTGAAACGGGCGTTCCGGAAAACCTTTCAGCCTTTCTGTTACCAGTTCCTCAATCTGCGCAGCCTTCGGAACGGCCGCCAACGTAGAACGAATCCACTGGTGTTGTTCTTGCGGACTGCTTTGACGCTCAGTCAGTGCGGACCCCGCGACATCCGCCGCCACCATGCACGCTTTGGCAGCAGCAACAAGTCGTTTATCAACTGTTGAAAGGTTTTCGAAGCGTGTGTTCGCACGCATGTGCCAGCGATCGATCGACGTGTTCGGATCGTTTGCCGACGTCGCGTTGAATTTCAAAGTCCATTCGGGCAGCATCGGTTTCTGAGCCGAAGCACAGAGTTGCTGTAACCAGTCCGCGATTTCAGAAAAAGCCCGTTCGTGAAAATACGTTGCCATTTCCGAGCCGGCACCTTCGATGCTGGAAGGCGGCGTCGGTCGCTTTGCACCGGGATGATGCCCGCAGATACAGCATTCCAACGTCAGGAGATCCGCATCCGATTTGAAGACTTCTCGAATCCACCGCTGAACTTCCAATTGCTGAAGCCACAGCAGCGAAACCCATTCGTGACGCAGGGCTTGGCGAAACCTGTAGCGATTTCGTTCTTCAGAGCGAACCAGCATTCCCTGAAAATGCGAGTTTGCTTTGCCAACATCATGCAGCGCCGCAGCCATGGCAAGGACCTTGCGAAAGCGATCGAGGTGACGTGCCGGAATATCGAACGCAGCGAGCATCGAATCACCGCATGCGTCGAGTATGCTCACCGCGCTGGCATGCACCGCACGAAGATGCCCGAATAACGTTGCCTCTTCAGGCACCGTGCTGCCGTGGAACGATTTCGCAAGAAGCTGCATTACACCCTCACCTCTGATTTTGCCGCCACAAACACCCCGCAACCCATATGCCGTCGTCCGCCGAGACCTTGTTCCTGCAGGACGATGCTTTCTTCTGCGGTCAGGCCTTCCAGAATCACTTCGAAGCCAACCACCTCTTTGTCGCGGATTTTGATGGTGCGGCGTTTGCCGATGGTCAGGATAACTCGTTCGCTAATCTCCAATGCGTCCAGTTGGCGTCGGACGGCTTGAGCGAATGATTCGGCATCCATGAAGCCTTTGATGGTGACCAGGCGACTGC
>JAGQQE010000369.1 GCA_020426345.1 Planctomycetaceae bacterium | reverse complement strand
CCTTCAGGATGCGGGCGATTGTGGGCTGGTGACCGGTGGTGCGCCGCTCGGCGGCGACCACCGGCTAATTTCTGCAAGCCCTCCGGGCTGAATCGCAGAGGGTCATCAACATCTACATCTACATCTACATCATCGTCATCTACATCATCGTCGCAATCCCATGGCATCGACGCCAGCGTGACGCTGCGGCAAGAGAATGGCATTTCCGGCCCCGAATACGGCATCGATGGCCTTGTTCGAGTGTTGGCGATAGCCCCATGTCCGGAAATTGCCGACGGCCGCGGGCGAGTCGTTACAGGCACCTTTCGCCATCGTCCACCTGCCACGATCCCATTGGCGATTGCCGGTCAGCCGAAACCGATCAGCAGCACAGGCAATCATCCGCTCAGGAGCGAAGACCGCTGCGGGTTTCCTGTTGAGCAGGTTTCTCGGAGGCGTTCCGGGGATCCTTCCATTCGCAAGGAACGGGCTGCTGTTGACGGAAGTTGTTTGCTTGTTTCCATGCTCAGACCCAAACACAACTTTCGGCGGTAACTTTTGTCGATGACCAGAAATGGTTACCTTCTGAACGCAGCGCAGCACGCAGCGATTCACTCAACACAGAACGAAACTGATATGAGATCCGGACTGGCAGCAGGAACGATTGGGCGACTCACCTGGGTTGTTGACGCAAACATGGTCATCACGCTGGGCGGTGACCCTCGCGCGACAGTATTTTCGACCCCCAACATGATCCTGCTGATGGAACGATCGGCTCGCGAAGCTCTGCGCCCCTTCCTGGAAACCGGCGAAGAAACAGTGGGCGTTGATGTAAACATCCGACATATTGGGGCCGCTGGCATCGGTTCAACGGTGCACGGAGTTGCCAAGGTGACGGCGGTGGAAGGTCGTCGCATCCGCTTCGATGTGCAGGCCTATTGCGGAGAGCGATTGATTGGCGAAGGAACCCACGTTCGTGCTGTCGTGCAGGTGGACCGAATTGTGGAAAACATCGTCAAACTTTCTGCAGCCGATCGCGGAGACGATAAACAACTGCGGGCTATGTCTCTGACCGCAAACATGGGTTCTCTGCCACAACTAAAAACCATTCAGGTCAACATTCAGAATCGCATCGCCACGGTCATGCTGAATCGTCCCGCATCACTGAATGCGGTGAATGTTCAGATGACGCACGAACTTGGTTCTGTTGTTTCATGGTTGCTTGGACATCCGAAGGACGTTCGAGTGGTGTTGCTGACGGGGGCGGGGCGAGCTTTCTGTGCGGGCGATGATGTGAAAGAACTGCGATCACTATCGATGGAAGCCGCCCGATCGCTCAGCCATCTGCAGGCAGAAACCTATCTGGCTTTCGAACGATTGCCGCAGCCTGTGATTGCACTTGTGAACGGAGACGCATTCGGTGCAGGGTGTGTGGCGGCCTATTCGGCGGACCTGCGTCTCGCGACGCATTCTGCCCGTTTTGGGATGCCGGAAATCCTGCTGGGCTGGCCCCCGGGTTACGGGATCGCGCAGCTCACATCGCTGGTTGGCAAGAGTCGTGCCCTGGAAATGTGCATGATGGGCCAGCCGATTTCGTCGGCAAAAGCCATGGAGTGGGGACTGGTGAACGAGGTTGTTGCCGAAGTGTCACTGCTGCAGCGCGGTTTTGAATTGGCAGAGCGATTGCTTGCAATGCCCGCTGACGCACTGCGTGAAACCAAACGTCTGGTTCATCTGGATGAAGGCTCTCAGCCCAAAGTTGCCTATCGGGCTGACACGGACGCTTACATTCGATGCCTCGAACTTCCAGACGCTCAGGAAGGACTGGCCGCATTCGCTGCGAAACGGCCTGCGGATTTCAAAGGCGAGTAGGCCGGTGGCCTCAGCCGCACACGGGCCATCTCGCAGTGAATGCTCAGAAAGAGGCTGGCGGTTGCCTCGACAGGGTAAGGCGCTGCCGTAGGAAGTTTGAAACGCAACGAAATTCTGACGAATCCGGCTTCTGAGCGGCGCAGAGCCTGCTGGCGTCACCATTCACCCGCAGGAGACCCACCGGCGAGATACCCACCGGTGGGTGATTGGCGGGGTGATCATTCGGCCAACAGGGGTTGATGGATTTTTCTTAGTTCGTCGGCAGACAGCTTGATCACTCGCCGGTCGTAAGTCACCAGTCCGTTGATTTCGCCTTCGACATCGGTGGTTTGAGTGTAAACGCCTGCGGCGATTCCCTGCTGTTTCAGTTCCGTCAGCAAGCGGATCGATTCGATATAGCGAGCTCGGTATTCGTCCTTGTTCTTTGGCAGATCGCCATAGCCCCAGTTGCGGCGGTTGGGATCCCAGAGGTGTCCTTCGGTTGGCAAACCGTGCCCGCCGAATTCTCCCACGACCATGACAAAGTCGGCATAACGCCCAGCATCGAATGGAAAACCGGGATGTGGATAACGATGTTCGTCGACGATGTCGCCCACCGGCCAGAAGTTTCCTCCACTGGCAATATTGATTAATCGCGAAGGGTCACGCTGAACGGCCCACTCGCCAACTTCCACGGTCTTGTGCTGTCCCCAGGCTTCGTTGAACGGTGTCCACACGACGATGGATGGGTAGTTTTCCAGTTCATTCACCATCGATTCGAATTCAGTCATAAACTGCGAATGATCGGCATCGGTCCATTCTGCGTCCATGGGATCTGGTCCCAGTCGAGTCCACCGGGGCGATGACCCACCGCTCACCTGATCCTGCCAAACCAGCATGCCAACCTGATCGCAGTAGTGGTAATACAAGCGTGGTTCGACCTTGATGTGCTTACGGATCATGTTGAAGCCCGCGTCTTTCAGATAGTCGATATCCCAGACCATCGCTTCGAACGATGGTGGCGTCAGCAGGCCATCGGGCCACCATCCCTGATCCAGCGGTCCCCAGTGAAAGACAGGCTTGCCGTTCAGCGTCATGCGCCAGTGGCCGTCTGCATCTTTCGCTTTGCCGACGGATCGAATCCCGGCGTAGGATGAGATCTCATCGACGATGTTGCCCGATGCATCAAGAATGGCGAGTTTCAGGTCGTAAAGATGTGGCGATGATGGCGACCACAGCTTCGCATCCGGAACAACGACCTTGACTGTTCCCTGAGAAGAGCCTTGCAGCATCTGATCTCCGGAAACAACGGACAGTCGAATTGTTTCGCCATCAACGGCGGGACCTGTCGTGACAGGAGTGACGCTGATGCTGCCGGTATCGACATTGGTCGAAATCTTCAAATCGGCAATGTGACGCACGGGGACGGTTTCCATCCAGACGGTCTGCCAGATGCCGGAAACCTGTGTATACCAGATACCACGTGGTGTGCGTGACTGCTTGCCTCGCAACTGCGATTCTTCGGTATCGTCGGTGACTCGCACCACCAGTTCATTTTTTCCGTCGACAATGACGTCTGTCGCATCCACGCTGAAGGGTGTGTTCCCGCCTTTGTGATGCCCCGTTTCTGTGCCGTTTACAAAAATCCGGCATTCATAATCCACGGCTTCGAAGTTCAGCATCAGTCGCTTCTGCGGATCTCGTTTCGCATCGAAGTTTCGATGGTACCAGAGGGCCTGATCACTGTGCAGAAGTTTCTGGACACCGCCAAGACGTGATTCGAGACAGAACGGGACGAGAATCTTTCCGTCCCAGGCATTCGGAATCGTATCAACGGTTCGATCGGTGACAGCATAATCCCAGTTTCCGTTCAGGTTGGTCCAGTTCTGGCGAACCAGGCCAGGCCGCGGGTACTGCTGCCAGACGTTGTCGGCAGTGACGGCCTCTCCCCATTTTGTGATCAGGTCCGATTGAAACGGGCGTTCCTTCCGTTTTGGAGCTGGAAGGGCCGGAACGTTTTTGCCATCAATCACGTGCACATCAATGAATTGACCGCCACCGGTTTGAGCACAATGAACGGCGATCAGGTTCCTGCCGGTTTTCAGGGCTGTTTTTCCATCCTCATCCAGAGGCATGACCTGATACTTCGTTGTGTACCCTTTGACCGCAAGAACTTTCCTGCCGTTGATGTAGACTTCAGCGTCTTCATCATGATGGATGTACAACGACGGGTTTTCAGGAATGTTCTCCAGAACGATGGTCCGTCGCAGCCAGATGTTATTCGTACTCCAGTCCGTTCCGACGCGCGCTCCAGGGGTATCGGCATCCCCGAAACCTCCGGCACCGTCCAGCCAGTTCTGATCATCAAAGTCAGGCTGAAACCAGCGCTGAGGTGGCCGACGCAGCACGTACTTCCACGCCGGGTCCTGAAGAGTCTCCTGAGCCGAACACTGCTGGCCCGACACAAGAAACGCGAAGCATGTCAGGAGAATCGCAAAAAGCATGCAGCAGTTGCCTGCAGAATTTCTGCCGCGGAAAAGTTGGAATTGCGTCAACATGAGATCTTTCACCGGAATCGTTTTCTTTTTGTATTGCCCGAACCAGAACAGTGATTCTAGCAGGAATCGACGGAACAGACGACCGACCGCCGCACGAGTTCAACCTCACACGGGTCATTCCAGGCACCGCCGGCCTCGCAAGGTTTGGGCACTCCGGCACGCAGTGGAGAAAGCGGGCGGCGGTGAATAGCGGGAAGTGGTGCAAGCGAAGGTTCGGGCCAGCCTTGAAAGTTCAGCGTGTTTCACGGGCTTTCAGGGTTATCGTCCCGGAATAGTGGCCCTGAGTCATCCGGGGATACCACGCGTTGTAGCGCAGTCGCACATCAGAGCGTTTGCGTTTTGCAGCTCTGTCTCGAAGAGCATCCACGAACTCGTCCGTGACTGTGAACAATGTGACCAGTTGCGGCGACGATTTATGATGGTCGTGAATGCTGTAAACCAGAAGCCATCGTTCGGCAAATCCCTTCTCTGCAGCTAACGGAAGTTCGACCAGATCTGTGACGAGTTCCAGGGGCGACTTTCCACCGCCAGCCAATGGCAGCGCAACCACCTCCGTGAAGCGAACGCCCGGCATTTTATCGATCGACAAATTCTTCAAAGGGTCAGAGACATGGCGAGCAAGACAGCGTTGCAGCCACGAACGGCGGTCATGGCCCTGAAAGGCGATTTGTCCGGCCAGCCAGGTGGCATTTGAGAGCAGCGTGCCCTGTTTCGGCGCCGGTCCCAGCACATCGTCCGGCAGTCCAAGCGAAAGCTCCAGAGTGTTGGAGACCCAGCGATCGCGTTTTTTTCCGAATGGCGTTTCAATCAGGCTGAACAGGTAACCGTAGGTGTGCTGCAGACCGGCATGGGGCGAACTCAGATTCGTCGGGCGACCTCCCAGATGCAAAATGGTTTCCAGGATCGACGCATCGACAATCACGCTCTTCGTAAATTCATCGAGATTCACGGAGCGTCCCCAGAAAATCGTGGGCCCGGACAGTCCGCGATCCGTTTCAATCAACCGCACGATTTCCGGGCAGGCAGATCGAAGCAGGTCAGTTCTCTGCGCCACGGGTTGTTCCCTGGCGCGGATGAGGTTTCCGGCGATTGCCTCAAAGTTTTGCATCTGAGAAAGAATATCTGCGTGACTGAAACGCTGCCAGTCCTGCACGTCTACGGCATTCGGCCTGCCTTTAATTCCATCGTCCGACATCGCACGAATCAGGTCACAGGCGACCGGCAAACCGCCGGATATCCATGCGTTTCGGAATGGAATGTACGCATTGAGACGCTTTTTTTCAGGCTCGACACCTGTCCTGGAGTCAGAGATACTTCTATGGTATTCCGGGACTTCCGTTTGTTTTCGACCTGAAAAGATTCGAACCATGACTCGATCTAAGCAGTCACAGCAATCACTGAGATTAAAACAATCGCAGAGATCAAGACAGTCACAGAGATCAAGACAATCACAGAGGTGGATTACCATCCTTTCTGTTATCGGGCTGGTCAT
>JAGQQE010000036.1 GCA_020426345.1 Planctomycetaceae bacterium | reverse complement strand
TGTCGTCGTTGAAGAGAACGGATGGGTGACCGAACTTAGTTTTCGTGACAGCAGCGTTCTGCACGACGAAGAGTGGAAACAGATTGGCCAGTTGTCGCACCTGAAGAAACTGACGACGTACGGCAAAGCCCACGGTTTGAACGATCAGACTGTCGGATACCTATTGGATCTCGAGCAGCTGGAGTCCCTTTCAACAGACGGCGCACAATTGTCCGATGCGGGACTGGCACAACTGGCAGGAATGAAGAAGTTAAAGTCTGCGGCATTCTTTCATTTGTCCTTCCGGATGGAAGGGTTCACGGGAGAAGGATTTCGCGCCTGGAAAGAACTGAAATCGCTCGAACGACTCACGGTGGCCGGGATGTCGATGGGAGACGACGGCTTTGCTGCAATCTCGGAAATCACCTCGCTGCAGGAACTCTCGACCTGGCACACTTACCAGACCGAAGCGGGTAATGCGCACATTGTGAGACTGCCTCATCTGCGATACCTGAAGCTGGGGCAGCGATTGCCTCGTGGAAAGGGGCTACCACCAAGTCTTAGCGATGCGACAATCCGCACACTCACGCAGATGCCTGCCGTTGAGAAACTTCAGATTGGAGAGGCGCGATTGACGTTTGACGCTCTCGTGCAATTAAAGTCTCTCAAAACACTGAAGGAGCTGACGATCTATTCGACCGATATTCCGGTCATTCAGATAGATGCCCTGCGGAAAGAAATGTCGGGGGTGAAGATCAGGCACGAACCCATCACGCCCGAACAAAAAACGAGGCTGGATTCGTATCTGCAGTAGGCCGGTCCGGTAGATTTGCTGGAATCGTATTCACTCTGAAATGAACTCAGGGGCACTAAATGTCGACACAGTTTTTTCTGTCCGCAAGAGTCTGCGATCAGTACCAGCGGAGATCTTCCGCGGAGAACTTTGTAGTCTCCAGCGCGTTCTGCGACGACGCAGGCGATTTGCGGGATTGGCGAACAATCACTGCAGGTGACCTGCTTCGACACAAATCGAAGGACGCGGTCGTGGCGGTGATCGGAGGCTCTGCCCCGGACCACTCAGCGGAACTGGCGGCGACCAAACCCGTCGGGAACTGTATCTTTGCGGACAAAGATCCTATTCCGTCCGATCTTGTCCAAGGGCTTGGGCCCAGGATGGCGATGCTCAGTCGATTACCTGATGAATCATGGCAGGTGTGGCTGCAGTTTGAAATCGTCGAACGTGTCAGCGAGCAAACCACGTTACTCTCACTCGTCGTGGAACAGGCTGATCAATTTACAATTCAGGAACGATCGCCGGGCGAGACGGTTGATGCGATGAAACTGCCGCCCGCCGGGCCAGGTCGAGCCCAACTGTCGCTGCGACAGATGCGGTCAGTGATTGCCAGTTGCCTTGGTGAAACTGGCGATTCATTTCAACGGAAGTGTGCTGAGGCTGGTCTGCTGCTTCTTTGGAATTTTACGGATGAAAGCCACAGCGTCTCTCAGTCTATGGAAGGCCAGGGATCTCCGAGAACGGCAGACTATTGGCACGGTATCATGCATCGTCGCGAACCTGACGCTGGCAATGCGTCGTACTGGTTTCGCAGAGTCGGTCGGCATCCCGCGTTCGACAGGCTGAAACAGAAACTGCCGGACTGGATGGCGTGGCACAAGGCGAAGAAGGATGAGATCCGCATGATGAACCAGGTCATCGGGAATGGAGAATGGGATGCAAATGCAATGATTAGCCTCTCGCAGATGGCACTGTCGGATCCCGGAGGTACGGCTGATCTGACGTTGCGGCGTATTCAGTACTTCGAAATGATAAATTTGCTCTGCGCTGTGAAGTAGTTTCCGGCGTACTACACTACCGTTTGGTGAATGGTCATTCCTGAGTCTTTAGAAACTGCCCCATGTCAAAACGCGATTACTACGAAGTTCTGGGAGTGCCCCGATCGGCTTCGCAGGATGAGATTCGCAAAGCCTACAAGAAGCTGGCCAAAAAACATCATCCGGATGCGAACCGTGACGATGCCGGCGCGCAACAGAAATTCTCAGAGATCACCGAGGCCCACGAAGTTCTTGGTGACCCCGAGAAACGTGCCAAATACGATCAATTCGGACACGGATTCAGCGGGGGTGGTCCGGGGGGCAATCCATTTCAGGGCTTTGGCGGCGGAGGTGGCGCGTCATTCGATTTTGAAGACCTGCTGGGGGGAATGTTCGGAGGCGGCGGGAGACGTGGTGGCAATCCATTCGGCGGTGGAGCTCGCCGAGGACCGCAACCGCAAAAAGGTCAGGATGCTCGAACTGAAATTACGGTCCCCTTCACTCTGGCCGTTGAAGGTGGAGAGTACGACCTGTCCATTCAGGTCGGAGGAAAATCAGAGCGTCTTACAGTGAAGATTCCCGCTGGTATGGCAGACGGAAAGTCAATCCGGCTCGCTGGTCAGGGAAATCCGGGTATACACGGCGGCCCTCCCGGCGACCTGCTGGTTTCGGTGAAATCAACGCCCCATCCGTGGTTCCGCCGCGAAGGCCAGACTTTGCTGGTGGATGTTCCCGTGACTCCGGCTGAGGCGGCGCTGGGTGCGAAAGTGGATGTGCCCACATTAACGGAAGGGACGGTAATCATGACCATTCCTCCCGGAACATCGAGCGGTGCCAGGCTGAGGCTGAGAGGCAAGGGGGTGCCCGATCCCAGAACCGGCGAGCGAGGTGATCAGCTGGCGGTTGTCAAGATCGTCGTTCCCAAAGAACTGTCACCCGAGCTGAAAGAACTGTATCAGTCGCTCGAAAAACTGTCCTCAGCGCCGCGTGATGGATTGTGGGGGAAATGATCGGCGATGGTTCGCTGTCACCTGCTGCTGTACCGGCCGTCGAACAGAAGCCAGAACGATTTCATCGCTTTGCGAGAACCAAAACCGTATCTCCCAGTTCGTCATTCAGCCTGAGTGGCTCGGAAATGTCGTAGCAGAAGTCGAAGACTGCCAGCAGATTCAGTTCCGGAACTTTTCGAAGCAGGGATCGCATCTGGTCGGCTCGGTAAATCCGTAATTGATGGTCGGTCCGCAGTTGCAGGACGCGTTTGGGGGTTGTGACCTTCAGTGAAAATCGCACCGTTTCCAGACGCGTCTTTCGGTTGAAATCCAGAACCCGCAGCGTCGTCGTTACCCGAGTGTTTCCGCGGGTAATGGTCCAGCGTTCAGAATCGTATTCTTCGGCATCGGGAGGCAGCAGGTGGAGTCCCAGAAGCAACAAACCTCCGGAGCGGAGGGACTTCGCCGAAGACCTGAGAAACGCCAGTGCCGAAGATTCGCTTGTCAGATGGCGGAATGAATTTACCAGGCAATGAATGAGATCAACGGGCGTTTCCATCACAAAGTTTGTCATGTCGCCGACTGAGATGCTGGCGACAAGGTGCCTTTGTGCAACTCGCTGTTTGGTGAATCGAACCGCGTTTTCGTTCAGATCAAAGGCAGAAACCTCGTATCCGCGTTTAGCAAGCTCAACAACCTGACGCCCACCACCACAACCTGCTTCAAGAATTCGATGCAACGGAAAGGGCAGAAACTGTGCACCAGCAGATTCAATGAAGTCCGCTTCGAAAAGCGTTTCATCCGAAAAGGCAAAATCCCAGTAGCGGGGATGGTCGTAGCATTCCTCGGAGCGGGACATTTAGACTGTTTCGGGGCAGCAGAGTAGCAGCGTTTGCTTGATGTAGACTTCAGGAAAGCGCGATCCCGGTCGTTCGGTCAGAACTTGTCGTCGTCTGCAAAATCACCATCGAAATCATCTTCGAAATCGTCTTCGAAGTCTTCGTCGCCAAATAATTGCTCTCCATCGTCTTCGGGAGCATCACTGAATTCCTCGTCGTCTTCGTCCGCGTCTGCTGATGCCGGCATATCGAGAGGGGGACCAGGTTCAGCCGCCGCAGCAGCAGCGGCTGCGCCCGCGCTTGCCAGGCCTGCACTTGGGTAAAACCGCCAGATGAAGAGTGGCAATAATACCAGAATCAATGCAAAGAGTGCTGCTGCGCCCCAGAAGAGCCACATCAGTCCGGCAAAGACCCCGTTACCGTGGTTCACTGCTGACATGCCGAGGACATACAGAAGCGCGGCGGACAGCAACGCGATCATACCGAACAGAGACAGGACGTTGTTCTTTGTCATCGGAGAGCTCAGTTTAAGACAGCCATCACGAAGAGCTGGTTAATTCAGCACGAAAATTCGAAATCTGGTGCCAGTGAAGTCTGGTTGTGGAAAGTCCGGGTCCAGGTTCTGTCTGGCCTGCCATCAAAGAACGCGATGTTGGGGCCTATGGTCCGGAAACAGGCGTCAAGTGAAGCAATCAGGGGCACAACCCGTGGATTCCCATTCAGGGGCACTGGCTGTTTATCGACATCCTAAGGCCAAATGAACAGCCGAGGCAACGGTCAGCGACAGACTTTAGGGTATTTGAGGGCGAGTGAGGGTTTTATGGAATATGTTAATTCTGCTGATTCTGACAGCCCATTGGCGAAGGCATCCCTGACAGACAGGGATTGAATGCGTCGTAAACCTGTGACTGTGGTCCCGTTTTTCAACAGGCTGGTCACGTCTTCCGATGGTTTGCCGCCGGCTGCGCTGCTGGTGGGTTGGTCAGGGCATGAAGCCGGGAATGGCGGTCAGGACGGTTTTCAGCCGCGAGATTGCCCGAATGTAGCGATCGCTGGCAGCTTGTTCGGAAATCCCCAGGATCTGTGCGGCTTCGCGATTGGTGAGCTGTTCAAAATGCCGCATCGCAAGAACTTCACGGTCGATATCATTCATCGACTCAAGTGCAGTTCTGAGTGTAACGGCAAGTTCTTCGCGTACTGCCACCTGGCTTGGGGAGGTGAGATGTCCCAGAAGGTGATGCGAAAGCGAAAACGAAGTTGAAGAGGCAGACCATCCGCCATTGATAGAGAATTCCATGGCGGCGTTGCGTTTCTGGGTCCCCAGGTGCCGTCGATGAATGTCGACAAGTGTTTGGGCGGTGATCAGTCGAAACCAGACAAAGATTGATCGCGAAGCGTCCAGCAGGAAGTGATCAATTCTCTGCACCGCCGATAGCCATGACTCCTGCAGGACATCGTCTGCGTCCACGCGTCCATGGAGCCGAGGATCCATGCGAAAATTCACCATCCGCCAAAGTCGGTCCCGGTAAAGTGAAAAAACCTCGGCGAGTGCGTCCTGGTCACCATCCACCACGCGAGCGATCAGGTCGGGATGCACTTCATCGTTCACGAGCCCGGCCTTTTGGGAATGGTTCTTGACGGAAATCAGGGTGACGAAACCCCGAATGAGAGACGGAATCAACGTTGTTTGGGCCCGATAATAGCCAGCGGGCTGGTATGAATCCAGTAGGGGCGTAGCTGGAGTCGGAGTTTGCAAAAACCTGACCCAATCGGCCATTTGGGTTCGCAGAGCGCATGCGTTGGGCGTACCAAATCCCGTGTAAAACGTGCGTTCCGATTTTTGTGCTTCCATTTTGGCAATTCTGCACGATCCTCCGGGCGGTTGGTTGTGATGTCCGCAACGGGTGGATGAAATCTGCACGTCTGAGTGTGTTTCTTCTGGTCGATGAGTTCCTTTGAGCATTAAGAATACTGGTTCCAGCCTGATGCGTTTCAGAATGCAGCATTCCCGAATTCACGCATTGGCCGCGGTTTTGTGTCTTGCGTTCAGTGTTCTGCCGTTCCCGTGTGGGGCGTCCTGCTGTGCCAGTGGAGCCGAGCCTTCGATCGATTTGATTGAACTGGGATTCGGTGGACTTGGCCGAGTTGGTCATCGCATTCCGGTTCGACTTCATGCAGAAGGCTTGCCGGATGGAGAAGAACTCAGGGCTGTCGTGACGGTTCCGGATCCCCGGGGAAACCTGTGCGCACAGGAGATCGCCAAAGGACAGGCAGAAGGAGGCAGGATTGAGCTGCTGGGTTCTGTTGCGATCGGGCGACTTGAAGGGCAGCTGCAAATTGAGATCGAAAACGAAGCGGGAGAGAGGCTCTGCGAAACCACGGCTCGCATCGTAGAACGTCGCTCAGTAGCTGAATTCAACAGGACTGAGAATTCCGACTTTGGCAGTGCCGAAGCAAACCAGATCATGCTTGTCCGGCAATCCACGACTTGTGTGCTGACCATCGGAGAACTGGCAGGCATCGAAGAGATGGAGCAGTTGATCGGTGACGATCAGGGCGAAGGCCTGCGACTTCAGTGGTGTGTGCTGAAAGACGCCTCTCAGTTTCCCATATCGCTGGAAGCACTGGAGTCTGTCGATCATATCGTGCTGGAAGGGTCGACCAGGCTCAGCGATCGTCAAACCAGCGTTTTAAAGGGGTGGGTGAAGACGGGAGGGCATTTGATTCTGACGGCTGGCTCCACCGTAGGGGAAATGCTTGAGACTGAACTGGGAAAGTGGATTCAGCCGGTTTTTTTATTTTTGTTTTTTTTTTTTTCTATTTTTGATTTCTTTGCACTTCAGAATTTTGTTCCCGGGGCTGTTTCTCTCTCCACGCAGCGGCGAACGGTATCGATGGCGCGCGCGACTTCGGACCAGTTGCGTTCGATCGTCCTTTCACTCGACGGTCCTTTGGTGTCGCGGGCAGGAATCGGTGCCGGACGGGTGACCTTTGTGGCGGTGGAATTGAATCAGCGTCCCCTGAGCAACTGGGATTCACTTCCACGCCTTTACGAACTTCTGGTCTTCAACCGTGTGCTTGACAACGTGTCCGTTGTAAAATCAAGCAGTCGCAGGATCTCCTCGTCGGGAGTGAGTGATCTTGGGACGCAACTTGCTGCGACCTGGGATGCTGTGCCGCCGGAACAACGCTGGTCTTCGTGGCAGATCATGGCGTTGATGTTTGTCTATATGCTGATCATCGGTCCGCTCGACTACTTCATCGTGACGCGATTATTAAAGCGGGCACATCTGACCTGGCTGACGTTTCCGGTGATGGTCGCGACTGGTTGTGGCCTGATCTACGCTCAAACAGGTCCTGACACGGCTTCCCAGACCTCTCGACAGATTCACGTTGTGGATGTGTCGCAGGAACATGATCGTCAGCAAACCATTCATGTTCGCAGTTGGGTCAGTTTGTCGTCCCATGTTACCCAGCGAGCCGACGTGGCTGCTGTTCAGAACAGAGATCAATCGTGGACCACCAATACCGCGGCGGTGGATATCAACTGGCAGGGTCGGGCCGAGGATGTCTACGGCGGGATGTATCGAGCGGGCGGAGCCGGGCTCGGCAGGCAGACATACCGCGTCCTGTCGGAATTGCATGCATCCAGCGACGAAAAAACTGACCTTCTGACGGAACGTCGAATTGTTGGGTTACCGATGCTGGCAGGTGGTTCACAGGCCGTTGCTGCTGAGTGGTTTGTGGAAACGGACGGCAGCGGGCTGTTCAACTCGAAGTTGACAGCATCGGGTACGGGTTTGCTCGATGGTGAAGTAACTCTGAACCTTCCCGTCGCCATCAGTGACTGGTTGATCTTCTATGGCAATCGCGTTTATCAGCCCGGTTTCGATGCTTTGGACGAGCAGCGGGTTATTCAGCCGAATAGTGTCTGGCGAAGAGAACCATGGGTTCGTGCGTCGGATCTGAAAACGTTTCTGAATGGTGTGCGAATTATTGCCTCAAGGAAGCCCGGCAGTACTCAGTCGGAGGCGAGGCAGGTTACAACCCCGTACAATCCCGCCAGCCGAAACCCACTGGAAATTCTGACAATGATTTCACTGTTCGATATCGCCGGGGGCGAAGCATATTGTGGAGTGTCCAATCATTCTCTTCAGCACATGGAAGTCAGCGAGAATATCAGGATAAATACCGCACTGTTGATTGGTCGAATTGATGCTCCGCCGACGTCGTTTCTCGTCGATGGTGAGGCCGTCACATCGTCAGAGTCCGGCAGCATTGTTCGACTGCTGATGCCCGTCAAACGTCGGGCTGCTGAAGAGCAGGCAGCCACAACGCTAGAAGAAGCTCTTCTGGAAAAATCAAATGATTGAAACACGCAATTTAACGAAGCGCTACGGCAACCTTATTGCGGCGAACGACATTAATCTCAAGCTGGATGAAGGCGACGTTTTTGGATTCATCGGTCCAAACGGGTCCGGTAAAACCACGACTATGCGCATGATTGCGACGCTGTTGAATCCGGATCACGGCGAAGCTTATGTGTGTGGCAAGAGTATCTATACCGAGCAGGAAGACATCCGAAGACTCGTCGGGTTCATGCCGGACTTTTTTGGTGTTTACGATGACATGACCGTCATCGAGTATCTTGAATTCTTTGCCGCGGCTTATCGCATCAACGGACCTGATCGGCGACGAGTGTGCGAAGAGAAGCTTGAACTGGTTGATATGAGCTTTAAACGCGATGCGATGGTTAATGAACTGTCCCGCGGACAGACTCAACGTATCGGACTCGCGCGGACGCTGATCCATGACCCTCAGGTGCTGCTGCTGGATGAACCTGCCAGTGGTTTGGACCCGCGTGCCCGAATTGAAATCAGAAATCTTCTGAAACGCCTGGGGGAAATGAAAAAAACGGTCATCGTCAGCAGCCACATTCTACCGGAACTTGCGGACGTGTGTACGCGTGTCGGGATGATCGAAAAGGGGCATATGATCGTTGACAGTGATGTGGCTGAAGTCATGAGAAAAGCACGCCAGCGCATTCTGTTAAATATCGGAGTCAGAGATCGGGCGGATGATGCGGCGAAACTGCTCGAGCAGTGCGACAGCGTTGAAAAGGTCGGTATGGCAAAGAATCAAATGATCGAAGTCACTCTCAAACCAGACATCGAAGACTACAGTGATTTGCCGTCTGCGCTGGTAGAAGGAGGGTTTCGCGTGAATCTATTCCGGGAAGAAGAAGTCAATCTTGAGACCGCATTCCTTCAGCTGACCAAAGGCCTGGTTCAGTAAAATGCATGAATGTCTGGAAGCTCCGCTTCAGCGATTGCTGCGTCGGGAGAACCTGAGCACCGTCGAAGTACAATCGTGCGTGGGTGCGATTATGGACGGTGCCTGCGAAGCGGTGGACATTGCGGCGTTTCTGACTGCGATGGCGGCCAAGGGCCCGGTGCCGGATGAAATTGTCGGCGCGGCACGGGCGATGCGGGAAAGAGCGGCACACATTCGCACTGCGAGAAGTCCTCTGCTGGATACCTGCGGGACAGGGGGGGACCGACTGCATACCTTCAATATCAGCACGGCCACAGCAATTGTGGCTGCGGCGTGCGACATTAATGTCGCCAAGCATGGTAATCGGAGCGTGTCCAGTTCGAGCGGATCTGCCGACGTACTTGAGTTTCTGGGGGTTCGGATTGATCAGTCTGCAGATGCAGCCGGTCGGTGCCTGGACAAAATCGGCATTGCGTTCTGCTTTGCCCCGGTTGTACATGGGGCCATGAAGCACGCGGCACCGGTCAGGCGTCAACTTGGATTTCCCACCATCTTCAACCTGCTCGGACCTTTGACAAACCCGGCCGGTGCGGAACATCAGCTGCTGGGGGCCAGCAGTAACGACCGCGGCAGGCTGCTGTCATCTGCCGCTGCCAAACTGGGGACAACAAGGACTCTGGTTGTGTGTGGAAACGACCAGTTAGACGAGGTTTGCCTGTGGGGGCCGACGGCCGTTTTTGATGTGCAGAATGAGGAAGTCAGCGAATACGAAGTTTCGGCGGCAGACTTTGACCTGCCGGAATGTTCTGTAGAAGACCTTGTTGTTTCTTCTGCCTCGGAAAGTGCGGAAGTGATTCAGGCCGTACTCTCCGGACGGCACATTCCGGATTCGAGTGCCGGAATGCTGACGGGAGACCGATTTGGAGCCGCCAGTGCCATCGTCATTGCGAATACCTCAGCGGCTCTTGTGGCCGCAGGTCGCTTTGATGATTTCCGTCGTGCCGCGGTGTTTGCGAAAGAAATGCTGGTGACCGGAACAGCAGTCCGCAAATTGCAGGAACTTGTGGAGGTGAGTCAGAGTCAGGGGCTTTCGTCATGATGCCCTGGCTGCGTTTGATGCGGCTTCCGACAGTCTTCACTGCCCTTGCCAATGTGATCTGTGGTTATTTGCTGACTCATCCTTTGCGAATCGAACAGATTGCCGGTGACTCACGCTTCTGGCTCTTGTTGTGTTCCGGAGCTGGTTTGTATCTGGGCGGAATGGTGTTGAATGATGTCTGCGACGCGGAACTCGATCGGACGGAGCGTCCTGAACGGCCGATCCCGTCGGGGCAGGTCAAACTTTCACACGCCCTTTTGCTGGCGGTCGCATTGATCGGTGGTGGAGTGGCTGCAGCATCGATTGTTGGGTCTGTGAGTTCGATGGTCGCCATTTGCCTTGCGGCTGCCGTTTTTGCGTATGACGCTGCCCTGAAGAAAACGGTGTTCGGCCCCATCGGAATGGCCACTTGCCGGTTCCTGAATATCCTGCTCGGTGCGAGCGCAGTGGAACGGTTTGATCTGTTAGTTTCAATGCCTCAGCTGGGTGTTGCAACGGCCCTGTTTGTGTACATCGTTGGTGTAACCTGGTTCGCACGATATGAAGCCCAGGTGAGTGCAACTCGGCATTTGATGGTTGGGCTGCTGATCGTAATTCTTGGAATTGCCGGGGACGCAGTGGTGATTCTCGCGTCACCCTTTCCACGGCGCCCAGCGACAGGTGCATTGATCGCCCTGGTCCTGATCGCTGTGAACCTGACGATTCGGTGTGTGACGGCAGTCCGATCGGGACAGCCGCGGCTCGTCCAGAAATCCGTGGGCGTCCTGTTGCTGAACATTATTTTTCTTGACGCCACCGTTGTCTTTGCCGCAACCGGCGACGCCAGGTTGGCATCACTGATCGTTGCCCTGGTCATTCCAGCGACCCTGATGAAACGATTCATACCGCTGAGTTAGTGGCAGAGATGCGGCAGACACGGTTTTATCGCCGCGAATGCGTACTGATCCGATTTGCAGCCGGTATTCAATTCCATCAGAATTCGTTATCTTTACTCCGGGTGTGTTTCGTCCGGAGAGGATCTCCGGGTCGCGACGCCCGCCGGTGTTTCTGACCGCGCCAGTGTTTCTGACCGCGCCAGTGTTTCTGACCGCACCAGTGTTTCTGACCGCACCAGTGGTCGCTGCGGCATGGGTCGGCTCGGCGCATCTTTGAATCTGGTGTTGCTGGAGCCCACGACGCGTTACGGATCTTTTCCCAGACGTCACGATTTCTGCTGCATCATTCAAACCGACGTATCTACTTCTTCGACTTTTCCTGCAATTTCGAAATCTGTTGTTTATGCCACAATCATCCAGCAATTCGTCTTTGTCAATTGTCTACACACTGACGGACGAAGCTCCAGCGCTTGCGACAAGGTCTCTGCTCCCTGTTATCCGAAGGTTCACGCGAACATCCGGTGTCGAATACCGTCAGGAAGACATTTCACTTGCTGGCCGCATTATTGCAGCATTTCCAGAGAGACTGGCTGAAGGCCAGAAGCAACATGACGCACTGGCTCTGCTTGGGCAGCTGGCGAAGACTCCTGAAGCGAATATTATCAAGCTGCCGAATATCAGCGCGTCGATCCCGCAGTTGACGACCGCGATCAAAGAACTGCAGGCGAAGGGATTCGACGTTCCTGATTTTCCGGAAGAGGCGGAAACGGATGCGGACAAGGAAATCAGGTCCCGGTATGCCAAAGTGCTTGGCAGCGCTGTCAATCCTGTCCTGCGGGAAGGAAATTCGGATCGTCGCGTCGCGGCTCCGGTGAAAGCCTATGCAAAGAAGCATCCGCATTCGATGGGCGCATGGTCGCGGGATTCGAAGTCCCACGTTGCGTCGATGTCATCGGGAGATTTTTACGGCAGCGAACAGTCGCATATCATGAGTGACTCTGGTTCTGTCAGAATCGAGCTTGTCGGAGACGATGGCTCAGTCACCGTTCTCAAAGATGGGCTGGTGCTTCAGGCGGGCGAAGTGATCGATGCCTCGTGTCTGAGCCGTCAGGCCCTGCGTGAATATATCGCCGCCGAGATTGCCGATGCGCGGGAGAACGATGTCCTGCTGTCCCTGCATCTGAAGGCCACGATGATGAAGGTGTCCGATCCAATCATCTTTGGGCACGTTGTCGAAGTGTTCTTTGCTGATGTGTTCGAAAAATTCGCGGACGACCTGAAGGAAGCAGGTGTCGAGCCCAACAATGGGTTCGGCAACATTTTGTCTCGAATTCAGCAGTTGCCAGCGGATCGGCAGCAGGCAATTCTGCAGGAGATTGACGCTGTCTATGCCCGTCAGCCGCGTCTCGCTATGGTGAATTCAGACAAAGGGATTACCAATCTGCACGTTCCCAGTGATGTGATCATCGACGCCTCGATGCCCGCAGCGATTCGTTCTTCCGGGAAGATGTGGGGACCCGATGGAAAGCTGCAGGATACCAAGGCGCTGATCCCTGACCGGTGCTATTCCGGCGTTTATCAGGCCACGATCGACTTCTGCAAAGAACATGGTGCCTTCGACGTGACAACCATGGGCAACGTTGCCAATGTTGGACTGATGGCTCAGAAGGCAGAAGAATATGGCTCGCATGATAAAACCTTCGAAATTCCGAAGGCGGGTACCGTGCGCGTCGTCGATGCCAGCGGTGGAGTCCTTATGCAGCACGCTGTCGCTGCGGGCGATATCTGGCGTGCGTGCCAGACCAAAGATGCACCAATTCGGGACTGGGTACGGCTGGCAGTCAGCCGTGCTCGAGCCACCGGAGCCATGGCAATTTTCTGGCTTGATTCCAAC
Organism: Planctomycetaceae bacterium; assembly: GCA_020426345.1. Lineage (GTDB taxonomy): Bacteria > Planctomycetota > Planctomycetia > Planctomycetales > Planctomycetaceae > F1-80-MAGs062. The sequence continues at coordinate 14,556 of JAGQQE010000036.1, read as the reverse complement.
AGAGCGCATGATGCGAATTTGATCAGGCTGGTGACAAAATACCTGACGGAACACGATACGACGGGATTGCAGATTGAGATCCTTTCGCCGGTGGAAGCGACGAAGCTGACCTGTCAGCGTTGCCGGGAAGGCAAGGACACGATTTCTGTGACCGGCAACGTGCTTCGGGACTATCTGACCGACCTGTTTCCAATTCTGGAGCTCGGCACCAGCGCCAAAATGTTGTCGATTGTGCCTTTGCTCGCCGGGGGAGGATTGTTTGAGACCGGTGCGGGCGGCTCTGCTCCGAAACATGTTCAGCAATTTGTCGAGGAAGGGCATCTGCGATGGGATTCACTGGGAGAGTTCCTCGCGATAGCGGTGTCACTTGAAGATTTGGCGCAGCGAACGGGTAACCAGAAACTGGCCGTTCTGGCAAAAGCAATGGATGCCGCGAATGGAAAGTACCTTGATGAAAACAAGTCCCCTGGTCGAGCACCGGGGGAACTGGATAATCGGGGCAGTCACTTCTATCTGGCGTTGTACTGGGCTCAGGCTCTGGCCTCCCAGGACATCGACCTCGAACTGCGAAATGAATTCACCAGCGTAGCATCCCGACTGGCCGACAACGAGCAGACCATTCTCGCCGAGATTGCGGCTGCATCGGGTTCCCCCATTGATATTGGCGGGTACTATCTGCCCGATGAGTCAAAAGTGACCGCCGCAATGCGCCCCAGCGCAACGTTCAACTCAATCCTTGCCTGACGTTTGTTTATACTGGTGTCTTTCTCAAGCTCTGAGTGTTCGCTGATATGATGTCGCTCCAGGGACATTTTCTGATCGCTGCAAATCATATGCGTGATCCGAACTTTTATCGGACCGTTGTTCTGATGCTGGAGCACAACAGCGAGGGGGCGATGGGGCTGGTCCTGAATCGTCCATCAGCGGTTTCTGTCGAAACAGCACTTTCGGAACATATTTCCACCGGGCGATGTGAGACACCTGTTTTTGTTGGCGGGCCCGTCGAAACCTCGTCGTTATTCATCATGCATAACTGCCTTACGCTGGGGCAGCATGATCAGGAAATCGTTCCGGGGGTTTTTCTTGCCGGCAGCCACGAGTCGTTTGAGTCCGTTGTTGTCGATGGATTGAAGCCAGAGAAGGAAGTTCGATTCCGGGTTTACTGTGGTTACGCTGGATGGGGGGCCGGGCAACTGGAATCGGAAATTGATCGTGGCGACTGGTTATCGATTCCTGGCGATGGCTCTGTTGTTCTTGAAGAAGATCCTTACGGAGTGTGGGAGGTTTGCATGCGACGGTTGCAGCGAGCCAGTCGTCTGTTGCCGCATAATGTCAGGAACCCTGAGTGGAATTGAATTGGCGGTCGAATCGAGTCACCCGGAGCACTGAGAACGATGGCTGGTCGCCAAAGCCCCTCTGAGTTCATTCATTCGGTTCCCGGACGTTTCCATACGACCTGCTGGAGCATTGTGCTGGCTGCCGGCCGTGGAGAGTCTCCCGGGACTTCTGCCCGCGCCCTCGAAACACTTTGTCAAACTTACTGGTTACCGGTGTATCGATACTTCTGCCGCCGGGTCGCGAACACCCACGATGCGCAGGATCTGGCCCAGTCATTCTTTGCTGAGTTGCTTTCGCGTCAGACGATTCAGACGGCAGATCCAGGGCGAGGACGGTTTCGGACATTTCTACTGACGGCCTGTCAGCGGTTCCTGTCCAACTACTACCGAAATTTGCACCGAATCAAACGGGGAGGCCAGGTTGCCACATTGTCGCTGAATTTCGAATCTGCAGAGAACGAGCTTCAGATTGAAGCTGTAGACGAGGAAACAGCGGAGCGAATTTTCGAACACGAGTGGGCTCTGGCTTTGTTGCAGGCAGTGCTTGACCTGCTTCGTGATGAGTATTGTGCTAAGGGTAAGCTGGATCTGTTTGAAATGCTGAAGTTAACTGTGACAGACGTGCAGTGCTGCCGGTATGCGGAAATCGCTGAACAGCTGGCTATGCAGGAAAACGCTGTCAAAGTCGCCGCGCATCGGCTAAAGCTGCGTTTCCGTGAGTTGCTTCGTTCGGAAATTGCTCAGACCGTGCAGCGTGCGGAAGAAGTCGAGGATGAAATTCGACGTCTGTTCAGCGCAGTTTCCACGAATTCCTGATTTCGTTTGTAACCTCCGCGGAAAACCGGTGAACAGCAGCATCAGAATCTGTTCTGATACTTTTGAAATCGGACCTTTAAGCGATGTCAAATTCCAGTACTTGCCCCCAATGCGGTGCTTCCATTTCGGCGGATAAGACGGATGGACTTTGTCCGAGATGTCTTCTGGCTGCTGCATTTGAGGATCATGTCTCCCCGGAATTACGCAACGCACCGTCCAGTATGATCAGCAACTCTGCGATTGCCCCGACATTTCAGCCCCGGGGGAGTTTCTCGGCTCCCGAGTCGTCGGCCATTGCCAGCTTGTTTCCGCAGCTGGAAATAGTCGAAGTCATCGGGCGTGGGGGGATGGGGGCGGTTTATAAGGTGCGCCAGATCAAGCTGGATCGACTGGCCGCTCTAAAGATCATTCGTCCCGATTCTGCCTCGGATCCGGCGTTTGCAGAGCGATTCAATCGGGAAGCGAGAACACTTGCGAAGCTCAATAACAAACACATCGTGGGAGTTTATGATTTTGGCGAGGTACAGTTCGAAGACCAGGAGACCGCAGAATCGCAGCCTCTTTACTACTTTCTGATGGAGTATGTGGAAGGTGTCAATCTCAGGCAGGTCATTGAGTCCGGCCGTACATCGCCAGAGCATGCGATGTTGATTGTTCCTCAGATCTGTGAAGCGTTGCAGTATGCTCATTCGCGTGGAATCGTTCACCGCGATATCAAGCCGGAGAATATTCTTCTGGATGCAGCCGGGCATGTGAAAATTGCAGATTTTGGATTGGCCAAACTGAGTGGAGACAACGCGGACTTCACGCTGACGGGCACACATCAGATTCTGGGGACTGTTCGATACATGGCCCCGGAGCAGATGACGAAATCCGGAAACGTGGATCACCGTGCAGATATCTACTCGCTGGGGGTCGTGCTGTATGAAATGCTGACCGGCGAGGTTCCGGCAGGTGCATTCGAAATGCCTTCCCGGCGGGTTGGGAGTGATGTCCGTCTGGACTCCGTCATCATGCGCGCCCTGGCAAGTGATCCTGGGCGTCGCTATCAGTCCGCTGGAGAAGTGGCATCGCATATCAGCACGATTTCTTCCGGAAAGTTTTCTTCTTCAGCCGATGATTTCCGAGGGTTGCCCGGAGTCTCCACGATCATCGACAACGGCGTGGCCGCCATGGCTGCAGGGATTCGTGACTTCGTGGCTGGAGATGATCGCCGGCCTGATGATTTGGGTAATGCTGTGCCGGACGATGCGGAGGGTCACTCGGGGGATTCCTGCGTGAATATTCCGCTGGAGATGGCTGAAAGCAACGATCTACCGGATGTTTGCATCGTGTGTGGAGTTCCAACCAGGCGTCGTCAGTACAAAGAGTTTCAGCACACGTCTGATTTGGCAGGGGGGCTGATCGTGCTGGGACTGATTTTGTTTTTTCCGATTGGGATCGTGCTTGCGATCCTGATGACCCGGAAAGTACGAATCTCCTGTCCGTTGTGTCAGAAACATCGTCGGCATTGGTCAGACATGACGCTGTTTGCAAGCCTGGGATGGATATTGATACCAATGGGGCTTCTGGCAGGACTGTATTTTGGTGGCTATCTGACTCAGCGTGCGACTGGTAACCCTTGGATTCTGATTCCCTGTATTTTATTGGGTGTCCTGGTTTACGTGTTGAAACTGGTTGCTTATGGTGTTTCGCGGGTCGCCGTGGGCGAAATTAACAGCGAAACAGTGCGGCTAAAACGAGTCTCCACGGCTTTCGCACGTGCGATTGAGCAAAGGAAGAACCGTTGACGTCAGCGGAGAACGTGAGGCAGATGTCGGGCCGCGAAAGTGGACCATTCATGGTGGTTTCGGGAGGACAAACCGGAGTTGACCGCGCGGCCCTGGATGCGGCACTTGAGTTGAACATACCCATCGGAGGATGGTGTCCAAGGGGACGGCGATCCGAAGATGGAATGATTCCGGGCACTTATCCGTTGAAAGAGACGCATGCCCGGTCCTACGCGATTCGGACCGACTGGAATGCTCGTGATTCCGACGCGACGCTGATCATTGTGCTCAATGAGATCAGCAGCGGTACGAGGTTGACGATTTCCGCGGCTCAGGCGTACGCCCGGCCCGTTCAGATCGTACATCTTGACCCTGATCCCTCTCCGGGATTGCTGACTGATGAGAATCCACGCAGTGAACAATTGGCCTCAGTTGTCGAGTGGATCCACCTTCATAGAATTCGCATCCTGAACGTGGCAGGTCCTCGTGGCAGTTCGGATGATCGAGTCTATCCCGAAGCATTTCGTTTCATGGTCGATCTGCTGAAGAAGTTGATCGCGAAACCCAAAAGGCCGCGAAAAGTTTCAAAGTCTGTCGCAAAGAAAAAGTCCGACCACTGATTTTACACATGTTTTCAGTCGGGGATTCGTCCGTCTAAGGTCTTACTCGACGAACATTCAGGAATGGCCTGTTGACGGCAATAGAATCAAGGTTGACTTACAGCGTTTGAAGAACCCGATGCATGAACGACGCATCAGTGAGGTGGTTCTTCAGTGATTCTGGCAGAAAACAGTCATCGTCCAACGAGATTTGAAAGCTCCCACAATGGCTCAGCAGTACATCATGACGATTGAGAGTCTCACTCGACTTTATGACGAGAAGGAGATCCTGTCTGATATTTGGCTGTCGTTCTATCCAGGTGCAAAAATTGGGGTGCTTGGCAGCAACGGTGCGGGTAAAAGCACGCTGTTGAAAATCATGGCCGGCGAAGACAAGGACTTCATGGGGACCGTCCGGCCTGCAAAGGGAATCAGGATTGGCTATTTCCCACAGGAGCCCCGGCTCGATCCGGAACGAACCGTTGGTGAGTGTGTTGAAGACGCTGTTGCGGATTCGCGAGCGGTCCTGGATCGCTTCAACGAATTGAGTATGAAGCTGGGCGAGGATATGTCGCCTGAGGAAATGGAGAAGCTTCTTGACGAACAAGCACGCGTTCAGGACGAAATCGATCTCAAGAATCTGTGGGAACTGGATCGGACTCTGGAAATCGCGGCTGATGCAATGATGCTTCCGCCTGCCGAATCAAAGATTGCCACGCTGTCTGGTGGAGAAAAACGCCGTGTGGCGATGTGTCAGTTACTATTAATGAATCCGGATATGTTGTTGCTGGACGAACCAACGAACCATCTGGATGCCACATCCATTGCATGGCTGGAACGGTTTCTCCACCAGTTCCCGGGAACTGTTGTGGCCGTGACGCACGATCGCTATTTCCTGGACAATGTGGCTGGCTGGATTCTTGAGCTCGACCGAGGCCGCGGTATCCCGTACGAAGGGAATTACACGTCGTGGCTTGAGCAGAAACGAAAACGTCTGGAACTGGAAGAACGCAACGAATCCCGGCGCCAGAAGGAGCTGAAACGGGAACTTGAATGGGTTCGCATGTCGCCCAAAGCGCGAGCCACGAAGAACAAAGCCCGACTGGAACGCTACAACGAACTGGCCTCACAGCAGTATGACGCCCGCGATGAAGCCGCTCAGATTCAGATTCCAACGTCACGGAAGCTGGGGCAACTGGTCGTCAAGGCAGAGAACCTGAAGAAATCATTTGGTGATCGGGTCTTGTTTGAGGATCTGAATTTCGACCTTCCGCCCGGTGGTATCGTGGGAGTCATCGGTCCGAATGGAGCTGGCAAGACGACCCTTTTCCGCATGATTATGGGAACAGAACAGCCAGATTCCGGGACGTTGCGGATTGGAGAAACGGTCGATATTTCGTACGTCGATCAGTCGCGTGATGCTCTCGATCCGAAAAAGACGGTGTACCAGGAAATCTCCGGCGGGCACGACACCCTGGAAGTCGGATCTGTAAAGATTCACGCGAGGGCCTACTGCGGGCGTTTCAATTTCAAAGGTCCGGATCAGCAGAAGTTTGTGGGTCAGCTGTCCGGTGGCGAACGTAATCGCGTCCACATGGCAAAACTTTTGCGTTCAGGGGGGAATCTTCTTCTGCTGGACGAACCAACAAACGACCTGGACGTTGATACTCTTCGAGCTCTGGAAGAGGGGCTCTCCAATTTCGGCGGCTGTGCCGTTGTTGTCAGCCACGACCGGTGGTTTCTCGACCGAATTGCCACGCATATTATGGCATTCGAAGGTGACAAAGTTGTCTGGTGCGAAGGAAACTACCGTATCTACGAACAGCAGCTTCGCGAACGACTTGGTGACGATGCGGAGACTCCAAAGGGCGGACGATTTAAACCGCTCAGCCGATGACTCCGGCTGTCCGTTGAAAAACCGGGACAGGCAGGCAGGACGACTGGAAACCGTCGTGTCTTAAGGTCTCCTGCTCCAGCCAGCCCCGTTTTTCAGCAGGCTGCCAGGCTAGTGCTTGCTGGCAAAATTCTCCATCAGCGATAACGTGGATGGGCTGACGTGGTGCTCGATTCCTTCTGAATCGACGCGGGCTGTCTGTTCGTCGACGCCCAGTGCAAGCAGGAATTGATAGACAATTTTGTGTCTTCGGCGGCATTCCGCCGCCAGTTTGCGCCCTTTTGCGGTTAGAGAAACCGGACCATAGGGTTCGGTGACGGCGTACCCGTCGCGCTGCAGTCGGTTGATGGTCTTGTTGACGGTCACATTGCTGACTTCGAAATGTCGCGCCAGGTCCACGCCACGGCAGACTCCGGCATTGTCAGTAATCTCTGCAATCGCTTCCACGTAGTCTTCGGTCGTTTCTGTCGCGTGGTCGTCGCGTGTCCGCGTGTGTTGGTTTCGTTGTGTGCCTTTTTTCACTTTTGTCTGCCGGAAGTCAGGAAGTTTCAGTTTTTTTGCTGGCCATATTGTTAGTCGACGCTAAATTAGCCTGTGCTAAGTTAGTCATGGCTAATTTTTAGGGGCCTCGGATGCGTCGCGGATTTACCCTCATCGAACTGTTGGTTGTGATTGCGGTTGTCGCAATTCTTATTGGGCTTCTTCTTCCTGCCGTTCAGGAAGCTCGGGAAGCAGCACGACGAACACAATGCCGTAATAATCTGAAGCAGCTTGGGCTTGCCGTTCACAACTATCACGACGTTCATCAGCGTCTGCCTGCCGGATATTACTCGTTTGCGGCATCCAGCGGAATGCCGCCCAACGTGGCCGACCACGACTCAATCACATGGGACGCAACGCCCGGGTGGGGGTGGCTTTCATCTTTGTTACCGTACATCGACCAGGGGAATCTCAGCAGTCAAATTGATACTCGCCTTCCGATCTGGGATCCTCAGCATCGCCAGACCGTGTCTGTTCGGTTGGCAGCGTTGTTGTGCCCTTCTTCTTCCGGAGATTCGGAACCTTTTTCCGTGATGGGTGCGAGCGGAATATTGCAAACGTCCGGTGGTGCTGTTCTTCTTGGAAGGTCGCATTATGTGGCAAGTCACGGGCAGGAATCCTGCTGGGGCGAGTGTGGTGGTTCTTTAACCGGCATCAGGTTCGTAAATATTTACACGGGCGAAACCGAAACCGTTCGGATTGAAGGAAATGTGTCTCGTGTTGCCGACGGACCTTTCTATCGTAATTCAGCGACGCGATTCCGTGATGTGACGGATGGGTTGTCGAACACTATCTTTCTGGGAGAGCATTCCTCTCAGTTAAGTGACAAGTCCTGGGCGGGAGTTGTCCCCGGTGCCATCGTCACGCCACGGATTGATTCGCCTCTGAACGCACCGGATTCTGCCGCCACATTGACTCTGGTCCACGCCGGTCCATCGGGCGGTGAACTGGATATCACTGGTTACCCGATTATCCATCCTGTCAATTTTCCCGCCTACCACGTGGGCCAGATGTACTCCGAACATCCCGGCGGCGGATTTGTTTGTCTGGGCGATGGCTCCGTCCGGTTTATTTCCGAGGACATTTATCTGTTCACCTGGGCTGAGCTATCCAGCATGGCCGAAGGAGAATTGATCGGCGAGTTTTAAGGAGGCCAGCCATGAGGATTGAGTCTGGTGCGGTGCGATTGGGTTTGCACAGGTGTTGCCAGCTGTGGGTGCTGTTTCTGGTCGTGTTTGGTTGCGGGCGATCGCCCGAACTGAGCCAGTCTGCGTCGGAGTATACCGTCGCCATTTATAGTGCGTGCAGCGTGCGGAACATGGAAAGGCTGGAGGCGGCAGCAGTTCAGCTTGCTGAATCCCGTCGTGAAGATTTGCTGGAAAGTGAGCGGGTCCTTTTGTCGGAGATCATGGCCGAAGCAAGAGCAGGCGAATGGACGTCCGCAGTACAGCGGTGCCGCACACTCCTGAATGCTCAGCGAAAATAGCTCCTGAATTGATGCGTTGTACCGCCTTTGCTTCATGCAAAATGGTGTCTTGACTTGATCTCCCGGGGCTGCTGAATGATGCTGATGATTGCTGAAGAGACCTTTCATTGGTTTTCGGGAATCTGCCATGCAGTCCATACACTCTCCTTCACACTCTTGTTCGCACACACTTCTTTCCGTTTTGGCGGAACAAATACACGGAAGGATGGCTGTGTTCGCAGTCGTACTGACGGTGGTTTGTTCGGCCGCTGCTGGTGATGATCAGAAGAATGTCTGGGTTCCGGAATCTCCCCGCGATGAGATCCGACCAGCTTTCACACGGACTGAATCCGGAGGACCCGAGAATCAGGCGATCCTGTCGATCTGTGCGGACGAACGTCCGGGATTGTTCGGCCGGTGGACAAAGACTATTGCGGTCGAGGGCGGGGCCTGGTACGAGTTCAGGTGCATGCGCCAATGTGAAGGTGTCAAGTTTCCTCGACGTACGGCCGTTGTGCGGTTGTTGTGGCAGGGCGAAGGCGGGAAGCCGATTGAACGAGATGAGCCATCGTTTGCCAGTTATCGGCCTGGTGAAAAGCCTCGCGCCGAACCTGAATATGTACAAGACCAGCTGCTCAACGACGTTCATTTGTCGGAAGTTTGGGTGGAAGTTTCCGGAACTTTCCGGGCACCCGAAGCCGCTCGCTTTGCCCGCATCGAACTGGACTATCGCTGGCAGCCTCATGGAGTCGTTCGCTGGACGGAGCCATCGATGGTTAAAGTCGCTGCGCCGAAGTCCCGGACCGTTCGACTAGCGACTGTTCACTACCGACCATCGTCGGGAAGAACTGCGGAAGAAAAGCGAAAGCAGTTTGCTCCTTTGATTGCAGAAGCGGCCGCCAAACATGCGGATCTCGTTGTGCTGCCTGAAACACTCACCTATTACGGTTCGGGGCTTTCGTTTGCAGATGTGGCAGAACCGATTCCCGGGCCGTCGTCGAAGTATTTCGCTGGGCTTGCCAAGGAACACGGATTGTACATCGTCGCTGGACTGGTTGAGCGTGATGGACCACTCTTGTTCAATGTTGCGGTACTGTTGGGGCCGGACGGCGATGTTGTGGGAAAATATCGTAAAGTCACTTTGCCCCGTGGGGAAATCGAGGCGGGGATCACGCCGGGCGAAGAGTACCCGGTTTTCGAAACACGTTTTGGCAAAGTCGGAATGATGGTTTGTTATGACGGCTTCTTTCCTGAGGTGGCCCGAGAACTGACGAACAATGGTGCTGAGGTCATTGCCTGGCCCGTCTGGGGCTGTAATCCCCTTCTTGCGAAGGCCCGGGCCTGCGAGAATCACGTTTGGATCGTGAGCAGTACGTACACTGATCATGCTGCAGACTGGATGCTTTCAGCGGTATTTGATCATGCGGGGAATACGGCTGCTGTTGCGGAAACGTTTGGGACTGTGGCCATTCATGAGGTTGACCTTGGGAAACCGCTTTACTGGCAAAGTCTGGGAGACTTCAAAGCGCAGATTCCGCACCATCGCCCAATCGTGATCGGTGAATCACCACGCGGGAAATGATCTGAGTCCAACGATGATCTGCACCGAACAGCAGCCATGCCATCTACAGATAAGGAGATACAATCCGCCGGCAGGATTGAACATCGACTTCAATTTGAGCGACGAGTTCCGCCGGTGAGGCAAAGCTTTGCAGCGTTCGGACTTCGGCGATCAGCTGGACCGACAACTCCGTACCGTAGAGTGACCCTGTGAACTGATCGATGTGGCATTCGACTTTATGTCGTCCGTCTGCAAATGTCGGGTTCGGTCCGATATGCACTGCGACAACATAGTTCGTTCCGTTGATGGTTGTGAGTCCCGCATAGACTCCTGCAGAAGGAACCAGTGTCGGTATTCGTTCGAGATTGGCGGTGGGGAATCCAATTCCTGTGCCGCGTCCCGCGCCCGCGGAAACGACGCCGCTGATGGTGTAGGGATGTCCGAGAAGTGTGCATGCTTCTGCAATTTGACCATGCACAAGCAGTTTGCGAATTCGGCTTGAAGAAATCTCAAATGATTCGGTGGTCACTATGTCTGTGAGCTGCAGCCGGATATCCGCGGCATCGCACATTTGCTGAAGTTCGCTTGTGCCGGCGAGGCGATTACGACCAAAGCGAAAGTTGACGCCTTCAGTCATGCCGCGAGCCTGTAATTGATTCACAACGAAGCTGTCAAAAAACTGCCGGGCGGACATAGCCATCAACTCGGACGTGACTGGAAGCACCACGACGTGGTCCATTCCAGCCTGCTTCAGCAGTCGAATTCGTTCCGGGATGTCGGTGAGGATTGGAGGGGCAAAGTCCGGCCGTAACACGGCTACCGGGTGCGGGTGGAACGTGACGGCCACGGTGTGAGTGCGTACTTGCCTTGCCAGCACCACCAGAGAATCGAGCATTATCCGGTGACCACGATGCACACCGTCGAAGTTGCCGATCGAAATACAACCGTTTCTTGCCGAGTCCGGTACGAAATCAAAACTGAGCATGTGTTCTGTTTTCAGGGAGCTGTTCCCAGTTGAACCTTCATCAGACACAGCCTTTTGCGTTCGCCGGTTTCGTAAAGGTCTTCGAGCATATCTGACATTGATGGCGAGTAGTCTATCGAACGCCGGAGACGTCCAAACTGGATCGTGATGGGTTTCTGAAAGTCGAGCAGTGGCATGTCTGGTCCCAGGCGGACAGTCACCGAACTTCCGGGGCACTGGCTGATCAGAATGCCATTTCCTGCGGTCAGTCGTGCGGTCAATTCGCCTGCGCGGAAGGAACTGTCGCTCCAAACGGTTGGTTGGTCAAGTTGAGCAAACTGAGCGGGCAACGAGCCAGCTTCGATCCATGCCCAGCGTCTGTCTGTCGATCGGAGTAGCTGAGCATTGATGAGCTCGGGTTGCATATTTCTCTTTTGAAACTGCATCCATTCGAACACTTCGGGAAGTTCTTCCTGGTAGCTTTCGAAGCCACGGTCGGGATAAATGGCAAGCAGGACATCGGCCAGTTGTTTCGACCTGGTGTCGCGTTTGAAAAGCTGTGTCAGCAGGTATCGCATTCGTTCGAACCAGCTGCCCTGCCCTTCACCGATGACAATGTACCAGGGCAGATCGGGATTGTTCATGGCCGTCCACTGGAAGTGTCGACGCCCCATTCCGGAGATCGAAACGACTCCGGCGATTGAATCGCTGTGTGACGTCGCCATGTCAATGGCTGCTTCACTGCCCATGCCATGGCCAACGGCAAATATGCGATCATCATCGACAGGCAGCGTATGTTTGAGATGCCTGAGCGCATTCAGGAACAGTGCGTGCTGAACTGCAGACGCGTCGTAATCGGCTGCGTTTGTTTCGAATAACTCGATGCTGGCAACAATGCTTCCGTAGTTGTCCGCATGCGGTCCCCAGAATGAAACCGTGTCATCGATGGAAATACCCTCGCGAGCGAATGCAAGGACGACCGGGTACAGTCGATGTGGATTGAATTCAGGCGGTAGTTGAATTGCCATCGCCGGCAGACCTTCCATCGCTTCTGTTCGATATCGTCGACTTGCCGGATTCATGTCCATTGAAAGTCGTGGTGGATCGATTGCGGGAAGCTGAAGTATGAGCGAACTCAGACGCTCAGCGCTGACACCTTCCAGGTCGCCGATGCGTTGTTGAAGTTCGGCACGGTAAGCGCTCTCCGAAGGTGTCGACAAAAGGTAATCAATCACCAATTGCCGCGCTTCGAACAAACCAAGCGACTCTTCCAGATTCTGGAGGGCGTTTTCGGTACCAATGATCCAGCCGGATATTGCCAGGGCCAGTGAAGCTTCAGCGGGCAGGTCATCGGCAGCCGACAGAAGCTCGAATGCCGCAAAGCGATCAATCGTGTCGGGGTGGATTCCTGCGATGATTTCCGGGATCACGAGACTGGTACGTTGCTGAAGTGATTCATCCGTGATTCGAGCGACTAGACTGTTCAGCTTTAGGCGAACGGCGTTGCACCTTGCGTCGATTTGATCGACGGTTGTTGCAAGCTGCCTGGCCTGCAGGAGCACTTCCGGAGCCAGATCTTCGGTTGGGAATAGTCGCCCGGCATTCTGTGCCAGTCGGTACTGGCCTCCCTGAAAGCGATGATCCAGGACGGAAAGCAATTGCCTGCCTCTTGCCGTGAAGAGTTCGGTTCGCAGTTGCGGAATCTGGTCGGCAATATCCGGGAAGTCCTCCTGAATGGATGAGAGAACAGCCGCCGCTTCATCGATACGCTCAGCCTTGATCAGCATTTTTGCAACATCGAGTCTTTTGAAGCCATCTTTTTCGAACCCGGGCGTCGTGGAGAGGATGCCGGGGAAAAGGATCCCCGCCGGCAAAGTGCGTGTCGAGACTTTCAGTTTCCAGTTGTGCGTCAAACCGATTGCTTCGGCGAACAGTTCATTCACCTGAACGATGCCAAGTCGAATCTCTTCAACCTTTCCTCGACTTGTCTGCACTCTTACCGTTGTCGTTCCATCCGGCTGGAACGGAGCAAAGCCAATCGGTCCCACGATCTGCGGTAGTCTGTCACGGCCTGTGCGTTTCTGAGGGATTGCGAAACTCTGCACAGGCCAGTCATTCGGATTGGGAATCGTTGTCGAACTCGTACGACTGCCTACGAAGACTCGGCGATACCCCTGATCTATACAGCGAAGCGAAATCCCCAGGTCAATGAGAGGATCCGTTATTTGAAACGTGTTGGTGGTCCAGCAGTTTCCGTGCAGAATCATTCCATTGTCGAGGCGGACTGCTCCCGCCTGCGGAGGAGTGGGCGGCGCAGACGCAAGGCCTGGATGCGTCAACAAGAAAACGGCACCAAACGCAGCGAGGCAGATCGAAAAAATTCGCAGAAAAAAATTTGGTTGTACCACCAGAAGATCAACAGTTTCTTAGGGAGACAGTGAAGGACGGTCGGTGCTCGGCCTGTTCCGGCACTCTAATCTTTCTGTAACGAAATGCCCAGATACCAGGAATCCGGACACCTGCAATCCTCCGACAATACGCGAGAAAAGAGGCACGATCGTCGCAGATGTCGCGGAATTTGATGCATTTCCTGCCGGAATCAGCACAATAAAGTCGTTCCGTCTGTGAAGAAGCTGTCAAACCAGCGAGCTGTATCGCGACTGACGGTGCTCTTCGTTAGTATTCGGGCTGGGAAGTTTTCCGGAAACGATGAATCGCCTGGTTACTTCGCGGGTCCTGGGTTTTAAGTTTTCTTTAAGAGTACCCTGGCATGGCATGGCATGATAACAACGGTTCGGCCGTCACTTTCGTGAAATCTACTTCAGCGCAATCTTCCAGCAGGAAAGCAGGAGCGATCGCTTGCCTCAGCATTTTGTCGCTGCTTTGTACGGCGGCCCTGCCGGGGCAAGTAAACGCTCAGCAGGAGAAAGAGAAGGCTGGCGAGAAAACGAAGCCTCAAACTGAAGAGCCCGCCGCCGAAAGTGAACGCAATCACGAATACGTTCGTATCCGCAAGAATGACCGCCGACTGGCAGTAGCCCTCGAAACATCTGTCGTCACGATGACAGATTCTCCCGATTTCCCCGGAGCAACGGTAGACCTGATCGGCGCGGTCCATCTGGGGGAAACCGGCTACTACGAAAAACTGAATGCGATGTTTCAGGAATACGATGTCGTGCTGTTTGAAGCCGTCATGCCTGAAGAAGCTGTGAGGCGAAATCTTCGGCCGGGCGGCAAAGCTTCAGCAAAAAAAGCATTGACAGATGAGGATGAATGGACAGAAGCCAAGGTCGGACTGACGGCGATTTCAGTATTGCAGCTCGGAATGAAGGACGCTTTGGGGCTGGACTTTCAATTGTCAGCGGTGGACTACACGAATCCGAATTTTGTTCATGCAGATATGACGGCCGAACAATTTGAAGAGACGATGAAGAGCCGTGGTGAATCGTTTTCGCAGATGCTCGCCCGCGAGATGGCAAAAGCCATGGGGCAGGAACAAAATCCATTGGCGACAAATCTGGACGTGGTACTGTCCGCTTTGTCGAATGACCGCGTATACCGAATTCGACGCATTGCCGCTGCACAGCTTGCCAAAGCTGGCGACATAGATC
>JAGQQE010000368.1 GCA_020426345.1 Planctomycetaceae bacterium | reverse complement strand
CTTCAGTCCATTGCGTTCCGGGAATTCGAACATCAGTGACGAGCTGCCGGGGAACGTCTCGCCTTCGAAGAGACCCGGATTCTTGACTGCAGTTACTGCAATCGGGTCCCACAACTCGAGCGCCATCACAGGCATATTTGATGTATGGCACGCCATATCTCCAAGTGCTCCGGTGCCGAAGTCGACCCAGCCGCGCCACTTGAAGGAGTGATAAATCCCTTCTTTGTACGGACGCATTTGAGCAGGGCCGATCCAGGCATCCCAGTTCAGTCCCTGAGGAATTGGATCTTCGCCGGCAGGGCGGCCAATGCCCTGTGGCCACACAGGACGGTTGGTCCACAGATGCACCTCGGTGACGTCACCGATCGCTCCGGAGCGAATGACTTCGACAGCTTCACGAAGCCCGTTTTCAGATGTACCCTGATTGCCCATCTGAGTGATGACGCCCATTTCTGCGGCCGTTTCCCGCATCAACCGAGCTTCCCGGATTGACCAGGTCAAAGGCTTCTGGCAGTAAACGTGTTTCTTCATTCGCATCGCACGCACAGCAGCGGCCGCATGCGTATGGTCAGGTGTGCTGACCGTCACAATGTCGATTTTGTCTCCGACTTTCTCCAGCATCTCACGGAAGTCAGTAAACTTCTCGGCGTCCGGGAATTCGCGGCCCTTCTTGTTCAGCGTCCCCTCGTCCACATCACACAGACCAACGATATTGACGCCATGTTCACCGATGTGGCTTGTATCGCTGCCACCTTTTCCACCCACGCCCACGCAGGCCGCGCTCAGGGATTGTAGTGGCGATGTGTTTGCCTTCGAAAACGGCTGACCACCCACCCAGAACGCAGTGCTCAGTGCTGCTGTCTGGCCAATGAATTCGCGACGATTCGTTTTGTTTGTCATACGTAGACCTCAAAATCAGGGGAGACGAAGGAAGGAGAGATGTGCAGCAATTGGCGAATTGAAACAATTGCGCCGCCGTAAACTGCGAAAAACAGGGGGACAGTCCCGAAACAATACTGCCATGGTAACGACGAGATCAGAAACAGCAACAAATCCGCTAAAATCCGACGTTTCGGACGCGTTGCAACAACACCGCTCCGGCAACTACTCTCGGCATCTCGCACCACACATCTGACCGTTTCCGCGCTATACAGAGCCCCGGTGTCGCAAACCATTCTCAGTCATCGTCAGCAGTGGCCAATTCATCGGAATCATCATGCCCGCCACGCTCGGTCGTTGCGATCTACCTCCAGCGATCTTAGATTCTACGGTTCTCACATCCCTGTTTGGTTTGAGTGAGACAGGTCAGACCGTTGAAAAACGTCTGAACATTGCAGGTGGCAAAAGCGGAACGAATGTATCCCTGCGCCTTCTCGCCATGGCACCGTGCCGCACCAGCCGAAAGACACTGGAACAATTTCTCAGATTCACCTGCATCAGAAACCTCACCCCGAATGCAGCCTCATAAAATGATCTCTGTCACTCCAGGAGTTGTCCGCAATATGCCGTTCTTCAAATCAATTCCCCTTTCCGTTCCCCGCGTCATCTATTGCTTGATCCTGCTGTTCTCAGCCAATGGTTGCCAGCCAACCGCGGAGACCGGTTCTGACGCAACTCAGAAAATTGAGGTCAAGCCTGATGATCCGGCAGCAGTCAAAGCACTCGAAGAAGCCAGGTTCAACCTGAAGAAAGATGCCAACGGCATCGTACGCGAGATCTCCGGGGCAAGTGACTCTGATGTCTCTGAGGCAATCTCTCACCTCGCTGGTATCCCGAATGTGGAGAATGTGCTTTTCTCGGGCCCCGGTATCACTGACAAGGGCATGGATGTTCTGGCCACTCTGAAGAACGTAAAGCGACTCGACCTGACCGATTCTGCGATTGGTGATGAGACGCTGAAGGCCGTTGGAGCGATGGAAAATCTCCAGGCTCTTGCGCTTCGGCGAACCGGATTCACCAACGACGGACTTGCTCACCTGAAGTCACTCGGAAAACTGCGAGCGATTGATCTGCGTAACAGCAATGTTACGGACGAAGGAATCGATCATCTTGTGGGTTTGAAATCCCTGGTTGATGTCCAGCTGGAAAGAACGGTTGTCACTGACGAGGGAATCAGGAAGCTGTCGAGCCTTGCCCTGAAATCGTTGAATCTGAACACCACAGCGGCAACAGATGGCTGCATGGAAGCAATCGGCAGCATGACAACACTCGAATCGATTCAGCTTGACAGCTCGAAGATTTCCGATGCCGGAATGGTCCACGTTGCCAACCTGAAGAACCTGAAAAGGCTGAGAATCCGCGACACAGATGTCACTGGCGAAGGCTTTGCCCATGTGTCCGGCCTTACCAAACTGGAACGACTTGAACTTCGAGGAACATCACTCGATGACGACGGAATGAAAGTCATTACAGCACTACCCAATGTCAATTACCTCGATATCAGCGAATGTCGACTTGTCTCCGCGGACGGAATCGCCCTGATTGGCAAGCTCCAGAAGCTGACTGTCCTGGCATTGTGGGAAACCAAAACGGATGACGACGCACTGGCAGCCTGCAGTGGTCTGACCAACCTGACGGAACTCAACCTCGAAGCAACTCGAATTACTCCCGCGTCCGGCCCGGTACTTCTGAAGTTCGCTCAGCTGAAGAGCCTCAACATCGCGGGAACACAAATTGGTGACGAAGCCATTAACTCACTCAGTGGGCTTAAAAATCTTGAATCACTCAATGTCGCCAACACCGGCGTTGGCTTCGATATCATCGACGCTCTTGCCGAAGCGAACCCATCGCTGAAGATCACAGAATAGCCCGAACCCCACTCATGGGCCAGGTCTGGCAAAAGCCCGACGTTTATGAACGAACGCCGGGCTTTTCTCCCAACTCGGGCAAGCAAAACACCGCCTGCGCCCGTATCAGGTCAATTTAAATACTGGTCACGCAATACCACAGCGGCTGAAATACAACCACGCCTGAAATACCGGCACGGCTGAAAGACTATGATGGATACATCTGTTCGTACTTTGAGTGAATCCCAGTTCGCCCGCGCGAATAAAGTCATTCCCGGCGGCGTCAACAGTCCGGCTCGAGCGTTTGGTGCCGTTGGTGGTACGCCTCCGTTCATCAAGCGGGGTGAAGGGCCTTACCTGTTCGACATCGACGGAAATCAATTCATCGATTACGTGGGATCATGGGGCCCTCATTTGTTCGGACATGGTCATCCAGCCATCGTCGAAGCTATCCGGAATGCGTTGACCACCGGCACGAGTTTCGGGGCGCCCACGGTTGCCGAGAGTGAACTGGCTGAACTCGTCATTGAACTTGTGCCTTCCATTGAAAAAGTGCGCATGGTGAACTCCGGCACGGAGGCGACAATGTCCGCCATTCGCGTCGCACGCGGATTCACCGGCCGCAACGTCATTGCAAAGTTCGCAGGGTGTTACCACGGTCACGTGGACAGTCTGTTGGTTCAGGCCGGCAGCGGGGCTCTCACGCTCGGCACTCCCTCAAGTCCCGGCGTGCCACAGGGATGCACTGCAGACACGCTGGTTCTTCCATTCAATGATGTTGATGCTTTGAAGGCAGCCTTCGAACAAAAAGGGACTCAACTTGCGGGGGTGATCCTGGAAGTTGTCTGCGGCAACATGGGATGTGTTGTGCCCTCGCAGGACTTCCTGAAATCTCTCCGTGAATTGTGCACGGCCAACGGAACGGTGCTGATTTTCGACGAAGTGATGACAGGGTTCCGAGTTTCCAGTGGTGGTGCCCAGAAAATCTATGGCATCAATCCTGATCTGACGACGTTGGGAAAAATCCTCGGGGCAGGGCTACCCGTCGGGGCCTACGGCGGTCGGTCAGACATCATGGATGCGGTCTCGCCGGTCGGGAGCGTCTATCAGGCAGGCACACTGTCGGGTAATCCGGTTGCGATGGCCGCTGGAATTGCGATGCTGAAGCTCGTCCGCGATCAGAACCCGTACCCCATGCTGGACGACCGAGCATCGGAGCTGGAAGCTGGATTTCGGCTTGCCGCGGCCGATGCGGGACAGGCGATTCAGATTAACAGAGTTGGCAGCATGCTGACCGTATTCTTCAATGATCAGCCGGTTGTGGATTTTCAATCGGCAACCCGATCGTGCACGAAAACGTTTGGGAAGTGGTTCCATCATATGCTGAACCGAGGCGTTTACCTGCCCTGCAGCCAGTATGAGGCTATGTTTGTGGGTGCTTCGCATACTGCCGAGCATATCCGTCAAACGGTCGAGGCAGCTCGAGACTCGTTTCAGCATCTGAATGACTAACAATCGAAATACCGTTCGAATCACAGATTCCGGAACAAACTAACTCCCGAATGTTGACTTTTGGCAACGCCCATGTTGCCCGACTTCAACCTTTCAGCGCAGACGCGGTGAGCCCTGGTTTTTCCAGCCGTCGCATTCAGAATTCAGAGATCGACGGCGAAATGTAAAGCTAATTTGGATTGTCCATACAGGGGAACGATCACCCTGAATTCATCATTCGCCTGCATTTCGTTAATGATCCGACATGAACATTTCCAGCGTTCTTGATGCCCCCGAAGCAAAGACAGCAAGTCCATCGGGAAGTCCGTCCAGGGGGCTGTCCGACCTTGTCGCAGCTTACGCGGAAGTTCAGCCCAGAACAGAATGGCTGAAAAAGCTGGACCTGCAGGAACCGCGGGAAAACCTCGAATGCCTGCCTGTTTTGCTTCGCGTTTCAAAACGACTCTTTGACATTGCCGCTGCATCGCTGTTGCTGCTGGTCTGCAGCCCGCTCATGATTGTTTCGGCTTTGCTTGTGAAACTGACGTCCCCCGGTCCGGTTATCTACAAGCAGACACGCGTTGGACTCAATCTGCGCAAGAAGAAATCCAGCGATCGCCGTCAGGGAAACAGAGATATCGTCGAACTGAATGATCGCCGGCAGTCTGGTCGAGATCGGCGGGAAAGAAGCAACTTTGGTCAGCCCTTCACGATCTATAAATTTCGAACCATGCGAAATGACGCAGAGAAGGGTGGTGCCCAGTTTGCGAAACAGGGGGATGTTCGAGTCACGGCAATCGGCCGATTCATGCGTCGAACAAGAATTGACGAACTTCCGCAACTGTGGAACGTAATCAAAGGCGAAATGTCACTCGTTGGACCGAGGCCGGAGCGCCCGGAATTCATGCAGCATCTCTCCAGTGAGATCCCCAATTATGTGGATCGGCTCGGATTGAAACCCGGCCTCACCGGACTGGCTCAGGTTGTCAATGGCTATGACAACGAACTGGATGGCTTCCGCAAGAAGGTCGCGTACGATCTCCTGTACCTGCAGAATTGCTGTATCACCAACGACATCCGTATTCTGCTTCGAACATTTCGAGTTGTCATCACCGGCGAAGGTGCTCTGTAAAGCGGTCGCTTCACCAGCAGTGAACAAGCAGCGTTGACAGATAAACGAGAAAAGCCCGGACTGTTTCCAGCCGGGCTTTTCTGGTTTGCAAATCCGTCGTTCGTCTGGACTATGGGGAGACGGTTGGTGTTGATCCCAACTGTGCTCGCAGTCGCTGGATTTCAGCTTCTGTTGAATCAATCTTGCTGTTGTTGTCGATGGCGATCACCAGACCGGCAACTGACGTACCAACCATTGCCAGGGTGACAACGTCAATCAAGCCAAAACCACCAGTCGTTCCCACGATGGGATTGCCGTATTCGTCATACTGCTGACCACGGACAATATTTTCATCACCAGCAACAACCAGACCCGTCAAAGCACCAGCAGGAGCGGTACCGTCTTTCCAGAGTCGAACCGGTGTGGCAAGATTACCAACGTTCACCTGATGGACACCGCCACGAACACCTTCAATGGCGAAATGACCATTTGCAGAAG
>JAGQQE010000367.1 GCA_020426345.1 Planctomycetaceae bacterium | reverse complement strand
ATCGAAGATGAACGCGATCAGCTTGTCGTTGTTCTTGCCGGATATCCCGCTCGGATGCAACAACTGCTGAAATCGAATCCGGGCCTATCCTCTCGATTTCAGAGAACAATTCTGTTTCCGGATTATTCCGCCGAGGAATTGCTGCACATATTTCACCAGTTGTGTCGGCAACATCACTATGTCGTTACTCCGGATGCCGACAAGAAGTTGTCGAACGGTTTTCATGCGATGTGCAGTACCCGAGATGACCAATTTGGAAACGCTCGAACAGTTCGCAATTTGTTTGAACGGACAATTCGCAGTCTTGCCAATCGAGTCATTCTGATCACACCCATTACGCGGCAATTGCTGATCACAATCGAATCGGACGATATTCAGTTCTGACCAGGGCGCGAGGAAAAAGCCATTCTCTGTGCGGCAGGCGTTCTTCGAAGACTGCTTTTCGGGGTGCAGAACACACTCGACGGTGAAGCTCAGATTTTTCTCGCGGGTGTGGACTGGCGATTCCACCTGCTTACTGACCGCACGGCTTGCCAGTGTGACTTCTGGCGCGTGGCTTCTAGAATGTGTGACTGAAACGGACGATGAAGATCCTGTCACACAGAGTAGTTGCCTCCTGAACGTCAGGAGGCAATTTTCATGGCAGAGCATTGTTGCTGAATCACGATTTGACATGTGCTGATATTGGCCGCCGTCGTATTTACACTGCCTGGGCCAGGAGAAAGACACGAATGAATCCGGAAAATCTGGCTGCATCCTTCCATATCAATCACGCAGATCTTCAGCAGCGGCTTCAGGCGATTGGCATCAATGAGACGGATCGATCTCAGTTGGCTGAGCTCTGGCCGAGCGTCGAACCGCATCTGGATTCATTTTTGAACAGTCTGTACGACCGATTTGCGGCAACGCCTTCGATTGCACCACTATTCGTTCAGGAGAATCGCCGTGAACGACTGCGTCAGGCCCAGTACAACTATCTGAAACAGCTGTTCTGCGCGAGAATCGATTCTGATTATGTAAACAGCCGTCTGAAAATTGGCTGGGTCCACTATCGCCTTCAGGTAACGCCTCAGTGGTACATCGCCGCCGCGTGCCACTTTCTCACAGCGCTCCTTCCCACCTTGCTGACGTATAGGTGCGATTCGATCCATGGAATTCGCTGCATCGAGGTTCTGTCCAGATGTTTGCTGTTTGACGTCAGCCTGGCATTGCAGTCCTACGGCTATCACGAAGACCTTTCGGTGCCTTCCAGTCAGGCTCGCCGTGGCGAATCGGACAACAGAGTCGGTAACAAAGCAGGTGTTACTTCCGCTCCTTCTGCAGAAAATCTTCGCGCACCGCGACCAACGATGTCACGACTGCAGTTAAGCGAGATGGAGACAAAATCTCGCATGGACTTCATCGGACTTGATGATCGCGATGTGCGGAAATTGCAGGAAACAGCCAGTATTGTGGATCGGGCTACACCTTCGATTCTGCAGGATTTTTACCAACACTTCGCGTCGTCGAAGGACTTACGAATGCTGGTCCCGCCAGAACGGGTGACTGCGCTGAAACAACAGGTAAAGACCTACTGGCAGGAATTGATGCAGGCGAGATTCGATCGGCCGTATGCGGCGTCTCGAATGCGCATCGGAGTGATTCATGAAGAAATTGGACTTGAACCACAGCACTATCTGACCGGGCTGGCTCGTCAGCTGGCCGGATTCCTGCGTGCACTGGCTACAGAAGCAGATGATCCGCTGGCAGCATGCACCGCATTTGTAAGAGGCGTTTTCTTCGATGTGACTTTTGTGATTGATTCGTACATGGAAGCGCGAGCCGCCACATTGATGCATGCGGAGGGGCTGGCCGGTCGAGTGATGAAGGGGTTGCAGTCGGCGGTGGCCGTTGTCGATACCGATCAGCGAATTCTTTACGCCAACGAAAAAATGGTGACGCTCACCGGAGTCGAACCTGCGCTGCTGAGAATGATGCGTCTCACCGATGCGTTACCCTTTCCAATGATCATTGAGTTATTCGAGGAGCATAGCCGGA
The DNA here is from genome assembly GCA_020426345.1 of Planctomycetaceae bacterium. Taxonomy (GTDB): domain Bacteria; phylum Planctomycetota; class Planctomycetia; order Planctomycetales; family Planctomycetaceae; genus F1-80-MAGs062. The sequence goes on along the minus strand of JAGQQE010000367.1, from coordinate 3,853 downwards.
GCGGACAGGGAAGCACCTCACGACTGATGCCGTGGTCCACAGGGATGTACCAGATCACACTGACCGGCGAATCCGATCAGACGCGATCAACCAGAAATGAATCGATTCTGGTGATGGACGATGTTTCCCGACTGTTGCGCATCAGTTCGGACGTAAATCATGATTCTGAACAGTACCGGAATCTGATTGAAACCGTACCAGCCGTACTTTGGCAAATGGATCCTGGTACCGGGTCGTTGCTGCTGATATCGACATCTGCCACGACATTGACAGGACTCCGGTCGACGTCGTTTCTTGGCAGCCTCAGCCATTGGCGCGGGTTAATTGTGGAAGCCGACCGGCCTCGGTTTGATCGCTGTATGGAAGTACTGACCTATCAAAGAGCGGCCACGTGCCAGTATCGACTGCAGCATCAAAGCGGTCGGGAAATCTGGGTCCAGACGTCGCTTTCCACCACGGTCGATTCCTTGACAGACAAGGACGTGATATCGGCGATTACAATTGACATTTCACGCCAGAAATCCGCCGAACAATTACGACTGCAGGCTGTCAGCCAGATGGCGGCAGGCATCGCCCATCGACTCAATAATGCACTGACCGTCGTCGACTGCAACATCGAACTGCACCTGTCAGAATCGAGTGACACTCCAAAATCGCCGCTTCTGGACAGCGCTCTGCGAGCTTCCTCACGTGCTGCAACGCTGGCCCGGCAACTACAGGCATTTTCCGGGGGACAAATTCTTCAACCTCGCCTCGTTTCCCTGAATCAGCTGCTTCATGAAGACGTAAGACGCATTGAAGAAACCGTCGGACCTCATATTGCTGTGAAGATGGTTCCAGCCCCCGCCCTGTGGATGTGCAACGTCGATGTCGATCGGCTTCGTACCGTCATCGGCAACCTGTGCACGAACGCACAGCAGGCGATGATCCGTGGCGGGGATCTGGTCATTGAGACTCGCAACCTTACTGCGGGCGCAACAGACTTTGATGACCCTGCATTTGGTCGGGACTGGATTGAACTCCGCCTGACCGACAGCGGTTCCGGTATGACGGATGAAATCCGCCAGCGAGCGATTGAACCGTTCTTCTCCGAAAAGCCCCTTCCGGAACGGAATGGTCTGGGGCTCAGCATTGCTCATGGATTCATGTCACAAAGCGGTGGTCACCTGCTGATTCAAAGCAAACCGAATCAGGGGACAAAAGTCATTCTCAGATTTCCTCGACCGTCAGTAACCCTGCTGACAGACCTGGATTCTGAAACCGCGGACAGTGGATTGTCAATTCTCGTCGTCGACGACGAGCCAGCGGTGCTGGATTCGACCGCTGCCATTCTTCGGCGTGATGGCCATCGGATTCAGATTGCCGAAAATGCGGCCGACGCGCTGCAGATCGCGGAATCAACCGATATCGATATTCTGCTTTCGGATATCAGTCTCGGCGATGGAGCTGATGGCTTCTTCCTGGCGGACGAGTTCACAACTCGCTTTCCCGGAGTGTCAGTGATTTTGATGAGCGGATGGGCCGCTTCTCAGGCGCATCCGCCCCGCCGCAACTGGGCATTCCTCAGCAAGCCTTTCACTCGAAGCCAGTTGGCCGCAGCTGTAGACAAGGCCAGCCAGCGGTCGCCTCGCCATCCGTAACAATTCCGCAATGAACCCCAAATGGGCCGGAAACGAAATCACGGTGGCTCAGTTGAGAGACTGCTGCGGCATGAATGCATTCGGAATAGCTGTTTGGGCAGCGCTCTGTAAGTCTACGATGAGCTGCAAACTGGGCACATCATTCCCCGGGCTGTCGATTCGAAAACCACCGTACGCGTTTATTTCGCATGTTCCACTGGACGAATCGGCATGGCCAGAGTGCAGTGTCTCAAAGAGACCGCGATTGAATCATCGCCTCCTCTGCGGATTGGTCACAAAGGGTCCAAACAGGAGACCGTGCACGCCAATCAAACGCGCTCCGATGTCGACCTGAACGGTATATCGGCCATGAAAGATGGAATTCGTCCGTTCGGTATTTCTGGCAGTCTGTTGAAAAACGGGACCGGCTCGAGCAGGAGACAGTTATCGCCGATACCTGTCTGCCAGAAATTCCGGGGATGCTCCCAGGCGAAAGGCAAGAGCTGTCAACTGATTTCGAATGGTGGTTCGGACAACACCTTTTTTCTGCCAGCGGCGTGCTGATGTTCTGACAGATCCACTAGCCAAAGCGAATCGGCCACAACGACGTATTCGCTGACTGAACTCGAAGTCTTCCATCAGCGGCCAGTTCTGAAACCCGCCGACATCGAAGAAGTCGCCAGACCGAATGAAAAACGCCTGATCTCCATATGGCATTTGTCGCCATCGCGATCGAAGATTGGCCCCCGCTTCGATAATCCGATAGATCCAGCCCTCGGCATCAATTCGCAGGCGGAATGCTCCCGCCCTGATGAATCGCTGAGACTGCCGATCGGCAGGATTGACTGACGGAACTTCAGCAAGCAACTGCTCGATCTGGCTTCGGTAGTCTGGCGGAAGAAGCGTGTCAGCATGCAGAAACAGCAACCATTCTCCGGTACTGATACAGGCCCCGGAATTGAGTTGAGGCCCACGTCCACTGTTGCACGAAACCACGCGTGCGCCAAAACTTTCAGCAATTGAGATCGTTTTATCGCAGCTCCCTCCGTCAGCCACAATTACTTCAAGTGAACTGTCGTCAGGCAAAGACGAAAATTGTTTCAGGGTGCGAGGCAGGCATGATTCTTCGTTAAGCGTTGGAATAATTACCGACAGCCGGTCCTGAATACACGGCGGGAATACGTCGCTCGCATCGACGAACAGTCTCCGACAACTCACCAGGTCTTCTGCAAAATCAACATCTGAAAGTGCAGGCAATCTGGCCGAAATCAGTCCGGCCGATTCTGCGCTTCGGATCGATTGAGACAGCACGCCTGCAGTACCCCAATGGATGTCGTTGAAAATCACTTCATGGACGCGACGACATCCCAGCAGGTAATATCCGCCGTCCCTGGCGGGCCCCCAAACCAGATCTGCATCCATGAGGCGATCAAAAGCGAGTTCAATGAATGACGTATTCAGGCTGGGACAATCCGTTCCAATGACCACGACACGAGTGGCCCCCGATTGAATCGCCTGGATGATCGCCCTATGCATTCGATGGCCGAGGTCGCCTTCGGATTGCTTCTCGTACCGGAAATGGCTCCCGAATCGCTCACGCATCTGCTCGGCTGTTCCGCCTGTATAACAAACACATGCGTCGACGCTTCTGCTTCGACGAAATTCATCCACAGTGTTCAGGGTGTGCCGAACCATGCGTTCATGAAGTGCTGCAGCGCGCATGGCACCTATGGCGGGGATCAACCGCGTCTTGGCCAAACCCGGCACCGGGTAGCGCGACATCACGATGATGCAGTCGGACATAATACAAATCCGCGCGGCAGGCTATTTGCAGGGATGGTGAGCGTCCCTGAAGGACAGCAGCAATCAGACGACGATTTCCGCCTGCAGAAACTTCCAGGGCTCGGATTTCCAGACTGCCTGCATCTTCTGAATGGTCTTCCATCGGATGGCGTGGTTCGGACTTTCCAGCTCCGGCGATTCTTCCGGAAGCGTCTCCAGTAGTTCTTTCCGAATCACCATTGCCCGAACTTTTCGAGTTCGAACTTCACCGTCACATTCATTTGTCAGGCAGATCAGGTATGTCACTGACGTGTGATTGAGTCCGGCTTCGCGCCGAAAAAGCCCATCAGCAAACTGCTCTGAGAGTTCATTGAGGACCGAATTCAGATAGAACCAGCAGTCATCCCGAGGGATGGGAATAATCGGGTTCTCTTTGGTTGTTGCCTGAGCTG
>JAGQQE010000366.1 GCA_020426345.1 Planctomycetaceae bacterium | reverse complement strand
GGCCGTTGCCCAGAATAGCGACGATGTCGGCTTTCCGAAAAGCAAACGGCGCCGGGTCGCGATAGTTCGCGGGGACTTCTGCCAGATCAGCCAGATCCGGTTCTGAAGGAGCCTGCTGCCGCCCTGCACTGGCAGCCAGCATGGCTGCACCCACGACCGGTTTTCCTGGCTGACCGTCAAAGGCGAGATACCGCAGACTGCCGCCGTCCTGGACATTGAGTTCCATCCCCTGAGGCGCTGCGATATCCGCCAGGCGGAAAACTTCACGGCGATCAGAGTCCAGCAGCACGAGCGTGAAACCGGCGAGACGGCGTTCAAACCCGGCCCGGTTCCAGACGCCGATTTTTTCGATGTTCTCTTCTTTCCCCAGATCAAGTTCCCACCACGGATTCGTCTCTCCCGAATTGGATGTATGGGTCTGCCCCTGTTTGCCCCAGTCGGAGTCCTTGTTTCCATCGATTGCCTTTGAAGCGACTCCGGGACCGTTCGTGCTTGACTGCGTCGCTTTTCCCTGAGCCGCAATGTTGCGTCCGCCGCTGAACACTTCCACTTCGGCCAGCGTGAGAATACGTTTCTGGCCAGGCAGTTCGATCCGAACGAACCGAGCGGGTTTCACAGGCTCCTTTGTCGTGGAACCTGTTCCGGCATCGCTGACTGTGGTCTGCGATTTCTGCCGGGTTCTCTTTGCCGGAGGATTCTGTCCGGTCGTTGATTTCGGTTTTTTTGTATCGTGGCCCGCGGGAATGGGGGTCTCAAATCCCACATAGGCGGATGGCTTAATTCCTTTGGTATGAGTTCCGTTTCCGAACGTCGTGGGATGGAAGGGGCCCACGAATGAGATTTCCGCATCCGGCGTGATCGCGTCTTCAAGTCCTGCGGCCCACAGACAGCCATTGACCAGCAGTCGACGGTAACCGTCGTTCAGCAGATCCTCGGGTGTTCCATACAGCGATGTGAAGACGCGGCCAGTCCTGCCCGTTGAGGTACTGTAAGTTCGAGTCCATTCCGAAGGCATCGGGGGCTTTGAGTCGTCAGCGGGTGATTCAGGCGTCATGCCGTTCAGTGGCTGCGCCATCGTGAGGATGTTTCCGTCAACCGGTTTGCCCACATATCCTCCGGCCTGAACCCAGATGTCCTTCACACCCCTCAGGATGGGATGGTCCTGCTTTCCATCGACCACCGAAATTCGAGTGCTTTGCAGATGGTTGCGACCGTAGTGTCCGACCCAGGTCTGCCCCAGCACCTGATGTCCGAATCCCAGTTGATAGTCGTCTCCCTTGTAGTCAAAGGAATACTTTGCGAATGGCTCATCCGCCTTCATGCGGAATGCATGAGTTGCGGTTCGCAGGCCGACAACTGGTCCACCCCGGTTGAGATAAGCATCCAGGTGCTCCATCTGTTGAACCGGGAAATTCTGAAATCGCAGGAACACGACTGCCAGATCGGCTGTATCCAGTGCCTCCATCCCGGGCATGTTGGAGTTCCCCGGAACGATCTCCCCGGACTCCCGGTCGACATTAAACAACACCGTACATTTGAATCCATGGTGTTTTGACAGAATCCGAGCCAGTGCCGGCAGCGTCTCTTCCGATCGATACTCGTGATCTCCCGCCAGGAAAACGATATGTTTCCCATGCCCCGCACCATGGCCCCCGGGGTAAACAACTTCCTGAGCAGATGCCGAAATGGTGGCCACTACCGCCATCAGAAAAGCGGTCGCAATCTTCATGCTTTGCATCAGTGTTCCTGTTTTCATCGTCATCGGTTGCATTGAGAATTCAGCAGACTTGATGCGGAATTCTATCGGATCGGTGCCGCTGATCGCCAATCCATTCCGCTGTTGAAGATCGACACAATCGGATTTTCAAAGCGATTGGCAGAGCTTCATTAAGGAGGCACACAATAAGGGGACACTCTTCGCCAGAACGGCTCTTATCACCACCGGCAAGCTGCAGCTGGTTTCCAACGTAACGCCGGGAGGCGACCTGCAATCCTACATCGGCGACGACGACGTGCTGGATGACTACCGAGACCGTCGACTGATGATTGCAGTGTCAGATGCAGGAGCTGTCCTGCACGACTGGCTCAAGTCAGACGGCGTCTCCGAGATCCTGTTCGGCGCCGGTACCGGTCCGCACTACGGACAGATCATCGGTACCATCGACCCCGACAGCATCACGCACGTCGCGGAAACGAACACCACAACGATCCCCGTTTCGATTGCGAGTGCCAACAAGGAAAACGTCCGGCCCGACTACTACGAATACCATGTAGTCAGCGTGGACGCAGCTGCAAAGCGATCCGTGGAACTGCAGGGAGCGTTCACGCTGCTGCCACGGCGTGTCTAAAGAGGGTTCTGGTTGCCCCAACGATCTGACCACCACCTGTAGTAGCGCCGCCAGAACACTGCGGATTCTCCTACGAAACCTTCGAATGAGTCGTCGGCAGCTGGTAAAAAGAACGGGCCGCCCCAATTGCGTTCCATAATTCGAGTTGCACCCTTCGCGATTCGCAACCCGGCCAGACACTTTGAGGGCACCTTCAGAATTCGTTTGTCATAGTTGACTCTGCCTAAGCTGCCCAGATAATTAGTAGGTGTCTTAGACTATCCCCACAATATTGGGCCACCAGATGTTCATCCGCGAACTGCCGCCGCTAGAGCTGCTAGACAAGTGTTCAGAATTCTCAGGTCGAAGTGGCTTTCCATTGCAAAATGAAGGAATTCAGATCGCCGGAATACCCAAGACTTACTCAAGTATTGGTGCAGCGAAGAAATTCTTCCTTGCAGTTCCAACTAGTCGGATCCAAAAGTTCTCTGCAACGCTGACACCGGGATCAACCATCGAATTCCAATTAGATGCAGAGTTCTTCTATTCTGTTGCTCTCAAAGGTACTCTGGATGACCAGAACCTGATCAAGATAATGGCAGCGTTATGCGAGGTATTTGACTTCGTCTCCAAGTCTGACTGTCTATTGCAGAATTTTCCAGAAGAACTTCGTCGGCCGATCTTGGCGGCCGAGGCCTCCTATCGCGCTTTCAGCGAGCAAACGGCGACGCTTGGTCGATATTTGGCCGAGTCAGCGATGAAGCAGGAAGAGTTCCAGAACGGCCTAACGGAGCGAAATCAATCTCATTTGCTGGCACTTGAAGAACGCCTTCAAGATGAACACGAAAAAAGAGTGAAGGTACTCGATGAACGTGAACGCGAACTCGATCTGAAGCAGGATCAACTCAAGCTTTGGGAACACCGCAGCGTCCGTCGAACGATCCTGGAACAAATTGAGAAGAAAACGGATGAGCACAAGACTTTTAAGGTGTCGGACGAAGCAAAAAAATATGCATATCAGATGGTGTTAGCGTTGGTTTTCATTGCACTCACCTCCGCAGGGATGATTGCGACTTCAGTTTACCTGCTCGTAACGCAGAAGTCCGACAGTTACCTGGCGTACGCACCAATGATCTCCGGTTCCGTTTTACTGTGCAGCACGTGTGTTTATGCAATTCGCTGGTTGAATGACCGGAATACGATTCAAACAACAGCAGAGTTCGAGAACGCAAGGTTTGCGAAAGATGTACTGAGAAGTAGTTGGCTGGCCGAGTTAACACTCGAAGCAAAGAATCCCACTCGACCAGGCGCTGAACCATTTGATATCCCGGAATTCCTGCTCGAGCAGTTTGCGCAAGGCCTGTTCGAGTCCGGGGCCAGCTCGAAGACTGATCATCCAATTGAAGATCTGCAGAGATACGCCAAGCAGTTTAAGAAGCTGACAGTCGGTCCTGTGTCCATTGAATCGAAGGATTCAGGAGTCATGTGACCATTTCGATTCCTTTAGGTCCGTTGAAAAACCGAGACAGGCGCCATGAAAGAAATAACCATCTAACTAGATTAAGAAATAATTCTATGGACGATGACCAGAAAAAGAACAAAGCACACGATCCGGCAATTGAAATACGACGTTCCGGGGTCAAAGTTGGAGGATACATGATCCCCGAACGACACCCCTTGGATGTGAATCCATCACTCACGTTTAGACCTATGGTTTCTGCCATCTCTCGTTCAGCACGTGAGAAAACACTCGATGAGCAAATCCATAACCTTCGGGAGAAAGTGTCTCAGCAATCCGCTGAGCTTGAAAAGCATGATAAAGTTGGACAACTAAACAAGACAATAATTGCATCACTTGAGCAAGATATCTCAGAATTGAAGTCGAAAGAATCATTACGCCACCTGTTGGATCGTGTGGGTGACATTGCTCGGCAGACACTGCTGCTCAAGGATGGTCAACTCAAGGCTTTGTTCGACACCAACGAGACGTGCCCGGCCTACGTCGTTTCGATCGACTTGAGGCGTTCAACTGAGTTGATGTTAAAGGCAAGGAAGCCTCGGATGTTTGCAGAATTCATCACCAGCCTAGCCGATCAACTTCGCGAAGTGATTCTGACAAACTACGGCGTTTTCGATAAGTTTACCGGTGACGGGATTCTTGCGTTTTTCCCTGAGTTCTTTAGCGGGGAGACAGCTGGACTGCTCGCAGTCGAGGCGGCGCAAAAATGCCATCAACTCTTTTCAGACCATTACGCCCGTAACCGGCAGTGTTTCACATCAGTCCTTATGGACACAGGACTCGGAATTGGAGTTGACTACGGCGATGTGAGCATCGTCCAGATGTCTGGTGCACTTACTGTTGTTGGCGCTCCCGTGGTCTATGCGTGTCGGCTTGGTGGAGCGCAAGCTGGACAGACACTGGTCAACCAGCCAGCCTATGAAGAGCTTCTCAGTCGTTCCAGTGAGTACATCGACTTCAAAGAATCGTCCATTCTTGTGAAGCACGAAGGAGCAATGCTGGCATACGAAGTGCGGCGAAACGAAAAGGCGATCCGGATCGTCGATCCCGAATGGATGAGTTGGGAGGCGGAGACGAAGGATCAGCAAACTCAGGAATTGGCGACTCACGATGCGGCGCAACCTGCCGCGGCAAACGAAAAGAATGTCGATGAAGGAGATTCCAACACAAATGCTGCATCTCCTGAGTGACTATAAGTTGACCCTATGAAACAAAGGATCCCGTGAATGTCTATTGACGTCGGTAACACCCAAGTCTTCACAATTGGCCCGATAGTAAACCCCGGCTATACAGGCTTCGGTACTCCCCATGATAGAGACCCGTCTACTATCGATGCATTCTTGTCCCGCGACTCTGCTGAGGACAGAATGGAGGAACTCGACAAAGGCTGGGCCATAAAAGAATGGCCTTCCCTGAAGGAATTGGCCCACTTTGTTCATAAGGAATTAACCGGTGTGAAATCGATCAATTGTCTGTCAAATGATGGCTCTGAGGAGTTCGTTGTTAAGGATCTTTATTCGCCGTGAGCCGCAAACCTGATTGCTGCAGGTATCCCAGTAGATGTCGCTGTTGAAAATCTCTGCATGGAATTTGGCTACTCCGACGATTTTGTTAGAGACTCTATTCGACGTCTTGACTCGGATATCAAACCGCGCGACACTGCAAAGACTTGAACTCACCTAGTGTAGTGTCTTTGAAATGTGGTGAATTATTCGGCGCTGAATTGTGCGTGCGGTGTTGAATGGGTATCTGATTCTTCAAGGAGGATATCCATGCGAGTGGCACCGGCGATCGAGTTGACTGAGGAAGAGCGAACGACGCTGACGAAGTACAGCCGCGGAAGGAACACGCCTGCGAAAATCGTGCTTCGTGCGAAGGTGATTCTGCGAGCGGCCGAGGGGCTTCAGAATAAGGTAATCGCCGCAGAACTGCAGACCGATCCGCAGTTTGTCTGTCGCTGGCGAACTCGCTTTGTCAAAGGACGCCTGAAGGCCATTGAAAAGGATGCACCGCGCAGTGGGCGAAAGCCGTGCCAGAAGGTTGTGAAGAT
>JAGQQE010000365.1 GCA_020426345.1 Planctomycetaceae bacterium | reverse complement strand
AACTATCGATTTTCTCCCCACAATGGCGTCGATCGCAGGAGTTTCCATCCCGGAAGATCGCCTCATCGATGGCGTCAACCAACGGGAACTGCTGACCGGAAAAAGCGAAACCGGTGCACGCGATAGTTATGCCTATTTTTGCCAGGGCGAACTGCAGGCGATCCGCAAAGGGAAGTGGAAGGTTTTTAAACCCAACCGTACTCGATTTTACGGTTATGTGGACGACCGGGGGTCGCCCGATGCAGAACTCTACGATCTTGAAAATGACATTGGCGAAACAACGAATCTGGCCAGTCTTCATCCCGAAAGAACGGCCGAACTATTAAAGCTGTTGTCCGATTTTCCGGTGCCCACGACTCCTTACTATCCTGGAATTGGTCTTCAGCGCAAGGCCGCCGGCAAATGACCGTCGCGTCATTCACCGCTGTTTTCGCCCATGCCGATTCTGCTGTGGCGACCAGTATTCTTTAGTCCCGCAGCAGGACATAGATTTCGAAGGCCGTCTCGAACAACTTGCGGACGTCGCCCGGTTTGCTGCGCCGACTTCCGTACCAAAGCAGCAGATGATCGCCCTTTGCCTCGATCGAAATCCCCGGGAAATCCGCGATTCGTTCCAGGTCGACCGCTTCCAGCTTCTCACGAATTTCCGTTTCGTTGGGTCCACGCAGCAGAAATGCAGCTGAGAAACGCGGGTACTGAGCAAAATCGATATCCTGATAACCCAGCGCTGTGGCAAACTTGTGGAGGAAATGCTCCGGTGAGATTGCAAAGGCAGGCAGATTCAAACCGGAAGACTGAATCGAAACGACAGTCTGCTTATGCGTCTGAGAGCTCTTGCCACTACCCACAGTGTACTGATGATCGAAGATCACGACATCAACTTCGTCAGTCGACCTGCGCAGGTAATTGCAAGCCTTATTTCCCCGGCCCCTCGAAAAGAGCTCTGTCCGGGAAAGATACGTTCTGGCTGGTTCATCAAGCGCGGCCGTAAACTCAAAGCCAAGACTCTCGGCCGCAACCATCATCGCTTCAGTACGCTTCTTCTCGAAGTGCGAACTGAGATAGATGGCGATCAAAACGAATCCGACGATTGCCGAAATAACATAGACAACTTCCATGGCTGCCCCTCTACGACTTCTATAGTGTCCCGACATGAGCCTCACGGAACGGCTGCTTATGGACACCATGAATTCTACGTGATCGATACACCATCACAAAGCAGGCTTTCGCACTCAGAAAACAGCTTCGCAACGGATAACGCAGCAAGTCATAGTACAGCGCAAAGAAGTTCTGGAAATCGATCGGCTTTTCCCCTCATTAGAATCGACAAGGAGGTCTGATGGGGCCCCGAAACGTCCTGAATTGAGCGGCCTGCTGGCTATTTGACTTCGCGTTCTGGTAATTCCGTGACAATCGGGGCTCGGTCTGGCTTCACAGTAGCCCCATTGGCTTCCTGGTCTGACAAGACAAATTCACCAAGGTCAATTTTTTTTGTTCGATCCATCTCCAGATCCCTGGCAATCCGCACCCTGTTGTTTTCATAGGCCACCCTGATTTCGTACTTCGTACCGACGGGCACGAAGTATTCAAAGTGTCCATCTTTGTCTGTCCGGATCTGTTGTTCTGAGCCCCAGGAGTCCGGGTCGTTTTGATGTGACGCCTGCAGTACGGCGCCGACAATCGGAGCACGTTCTGTATCGACCAGTCGCCCTGTGATCACGCCGGGGCGGAACAGCTGGATCGTAACAGCCTCTTGCCCCGGCTCGGGGATGATTCGAGTCATCACAGTCAAACTGCCGGACTCATTGGTGAAGTGTGCGGGGCGAATGCCACCGATTTCAAGGCCTGTCGCGACAGGCTGATCCGTGTTGATAACCTGCCAGTTTCGATCTGAAGTCAGACCATAGCCTCGCACGTTCGTTAGCGGCTTGCTCTGTGGATCAATGAACTGCACACTCAGCGAAACGCCGCTATCAGCTTCCATTGCGACATCGTATGTTTGCACGGTCCGGGGAACATCGATCTCCTGCAGTGCATGGAATGATGATGCAATCATGTGATCTGAAAGCTTGCGGGATAATCCGCCCTCAGTGCTCTGGAATGCTTCGATGTCCCGGGCTCCATATCCGGAAATGTATCCACCTGTGGGTGCCCTCGCCCCGATTACACCTCGTCCGGGAATAATGGGAAGGTCAAACTCACCATTGTCATTCGTGTAGTAGCGAGTATCGTTGCCCAGCATTTCTATCGAGCCATCCGCGTAGCGGTGATACTTCGATACGTTCTCGTTCTCAACATAAGGAGCGTAGTAGAGTTTTGCTCCGACAATCGGATCCCCGGTGGACTTTACTGTGAGTCGCCCTTTTGCGATGACTGCACGACGAAGTTCAATATTGAATTCAACGGGGGCGGTATTGTCCCCGGTCGATGGCACTTCCAGATCGGTTTCGAGGTACGGCAGCCCCGACGGTCGAACGGTCAGGGTGTTACCCCTGTATCGTTTTGTTCCCTCCGGCGGAATCGGCAGGCCTTCGATGCGATAGTGCCCCTCGGCATCGGTTCTCGATTTCACGTACCCCTCCCGGGACATGACCGAACCATAAGCCTGACGGACTGCCACCCACACATTCGCGAGCGGTTTCTTCGTCTCAATATCCCGAACGAATCCCTGAATCGGTACACTCGGTTTCAGGGCCATATTGAATAGGCGACCGTGATACGCCTCATATCGAGTGAAACGGGTGGTGGATCGGCCATAAACGGGCTCCATTTCGCGAGCCACGACGTGGGCTGTCGTATCGACGACGTTGTCCCCCCGGAAACGAAGTACCGCCAGATCATCCTTTCCAACCAGGTCCGTGATTTCGAACACCCCGAGATTGTCAGTCATCACTGGTTCCATCACTTCGGTGGGTATCCGAAGATTTTGTCCCGGAAACAGAGTGCCTTCCTCCGGTGGACCACCCATCATCGACAGGGCGTTCATGTGGTCCTGAGGTTTGGGTTGCTTGTCAGCACGTGTGAGCCAGTTTGTCAGTGGGGTAGACTCGGTGGTCATCAAGTGATGCAGCGACACATTTGCGTTGGCAATCGGAAGGCCCTCAGTCGACAGGAGACGTGCTGAAATCGTCACCGAAACCGGCAGTTTTATCGTCACGAATTCTTTCAGGAAATTGGGGTTGCTGACATTCACCGAGTCGGTTCTTTCCATCCCCGTCATTCCTCGAACAGCAAAGCCTGGAGCGGATACCACAAGCACTGACCAGCTGTGATCACGTGCATCCTTAGCAACGGGCAACTCGCTTGCCGCGAATTTCTGATCGAACTGTCCGTTTCTATCCACCTTCAATACACCGACCCTGGTATTCATGCTGTCCGCCGCATACCAATCCGGCCGTTGCGATCTCCACACAGTCACCCGAGCTGTTGACAGTGGCCTCCCACTCTCATCCAACACCTGACCGCGCACACGCACCATTTCTTCAAGGGATGCAGCCGTTGAGTTCTCTGGAGGCTCATCCGCCACAGCGATGTTCTGAGGATTTACAGGTTCAAGGGCCGCTGCGGATGCAATCACAGGTGCAGCAATCAGGGCGATTCCAGCAGTCGTCTTCCAGGGAAGACGTTGCGATAAAGGCCGCTGAAAATCCAGGATGGTCGCGATGCGAGATTCCACGTTCGATTCACGCGCCATTGACAACCCCGGTTGGACTCTTCGACCGCCGCCGGACAGCTGCGATGCAACTTCCAGCAGATACCGCGCATACCCGGTTCGATCACCGGTGCAGCCGATGGCCGCGTCGTCGCAGGCTTCTTCCGCAAGATCAGACAGTCGTCTCTGCAGGAACCATGCCACCGGATGGAACCAATACACGCAAAAATTCAGTTCGCCCGCAAACGCAACAAGAAAGTCGCGTCTTGCCACGTGGGCGAGCTCATGGGAAATGATGGCCTTCAGCTTCCCCGAACTCCAGCTTCTCCATTCTGCCGGCAGCAGGACCGCAGGGCGACACCACCCAACGGTCATCGGAACGCGAACCTGACATGTTTCGCGGATGGTGACACCTCGCACTCCCGACAAGGTCAGTGGTTCGATGACGGCATCGGAAGTGACAACAGTGGCCCCTTTCAGTAACTGCGACGCGGACCACAGGCCGACCAGCAATCGCAACACAAGAAACGCCGCGACAAGCCCCCAGATGACAATCAAGGAAACGATCATCACCGTCATGACTTGATGGGGATTCCCTGAAGCAGATGCCGCTTCTGCTGCGGGCAGTGTCTCCGGACGGACAAGCTGCGTATCGGTCGATCTTACCAGTCCCGGTCCACCACTCCGGCTCATCCGGAATTCCGGTAATCCCTGCTGATCCGCTGCGTGCCAATGTTCGGAGGGAACGGATTCTGTTGCTGCGACACTGACATCCGCAGAAGTCTTCGGAGCACTGATCCAGTCCATTGAAACATAGACGGGGATCGAGGGAAGAAAGCAGGTGAGAATCGGCAATGCCAGCATTCCAAACAGAACGCCAGACCAGATTCGGTGTTCCAAATTCGAATCGCGCAGTCGAAGCAGTTTGATGGCTGCAAATGCGATCGCAGCCAAAAGCAGTGATTTCACAGAAACGTCAATCAGGATCTGCAAGCACTGTTGTGAGGTCTGAAACATGACATGCTCCGAATTCTGGATTGAACGAAAGAGCCACCATCGCAGGTGTGCTTAACTATGCGCCTTTTTTTTCATCTGTGACTTGCCAGTTTTTCTAATGTTCTGCTTCTGAGCCGCCTCAGCGGCAGCAATTTGATTCGCCAGTTCCTGTAGTCGTTCCGGGGAGATCTGTTTGTCGTCGACAAGTCCGACCAGCAGATTTTCAACGGAACCTGCGCAAAACTTATCCACAATCGAACGAACCGCCGAGGCAGCGACATTTGTCTGTGCAACCGCCGCGCGATAGATAAAAGTTCGGCCGTCTACATCGTGTTCCACGTAGCCCTTCGCCTCCAGCCGACGCAGTAGCGTGCGAACCGTCGAATCCTTGAGCTTGTGAGAAGCTTCCATTCGCTCGCGAACAGCCTCCGCGGTCATAGGCTGTCCCTCCCAGACGACACCCATAACCGCATTCTCAAGCGGACTTAGCGCCGCCTGTTTCTGACTTGCCTTCTTTGTCATGACGCCTTTCTCCCCTGGACGGTTTAGTGTTACACAATGTAGTGCTACAAAATGTAACATACAAGGTGATTCCGTGAAATTTGGCCAAACATGGCCCGGAAATCTTTTACCGTACGAATGTTTCGACAGTCTCGTGCGCTGATCGTATCGTCGTTAGTTGCGTACATCGCCCTGATCAACGAAAACCCATCGCTCGGGAAACCTACTGTTCATGCACCAACGGATCCTCAGAGGATGGTTGGATTGCTGGCCGCAACATGCAGCAGTGGAAAATCTGATCAGGTCAACTTCGCCAGGCGAACAACAGAATTTCGGAATAATGAACACATCGGATCGCACCCCCGTTTCATTGGTCAACGCTATCTCACTTCGCTCGCGGTGGCCATCAATGGTCGTACTGCTGATCCTCATCTTCCCGAATGCTTCCATCGCTCAGAACCGGCGAATGCCGCGCGAAGACGTAGTAGAGGTACAGGCAATTGGTAACGGCTTGTGCGTCAGCAATGTGTTTCAGTCGAACATGGTACTGCAGCGCGACAAGCCGATTTCGGTTTGGGGATGGGCGGACGCGAGCGAAAACGTGACCGTGTCCATCGGCGGCAACGAACAAACGACAACCGCGGCTGAGGACCGATCGTGGAAGGTGACTCTGCCCGCAATGGCGGTTTTTTCTT
>JAGQQE010000364.1 GCA_020426345.1 Planctomycetaceae bacterium | reverse complement strand
AAGCATTTCGATTCAAAACAGAATACCCGAACAACTGAAATCACCACCGATGTTTCCGGCGGAACTGGCCGTCGTGTTCTCAAACCTGCTTACCAATGCAATCAAGGCTTGTCGGAAGAACGGCTGCGTTCGGGCCAAAGGGCGGCAACGCCCAGATGGGGCAACCTTACTGCTACTCGAAAACACGGGAGCTCGAGTGAGTTTGAAGGATTCCGAAAAGTGGTTTCTTCCTTTCAAATCTACGACCGTCGAATCGGACCCTACTCTCGGGCAAGGGATGGGGATGGGCTTGCCGATCGTCCGCAATATTCTCGAAGAATACGGGGCAACAGTTTCATTTGTGAAGCCCAGCGGCGAGTTCACCACTGCGGTCGAGATCATCTTCACCTAAGGAAAATGGTTCAATGACACAGACCAACGCACCTACCGTCGTATTCATTGACGACCACGAGGAAGAATTGAAGCCACTGGCAGAGCTTGTCAGTAATGCTGGCATGGCAGGGTGCAAAGTAGATTCTCCTGAGGATGTCGATGCAGAACTCCTTGAGCATGCCGACCTCGTAATCGTCGACTACACCTTGGACGACTGGATTGGAAACGTAGATGTCAACCAACTGTCGCTCAAACCGGTCAATGGAGTGGCACTCGCCTCTGTCCTCAGGGAGCACTATCGTACTGAGCCTTTGCGTCACGCGCCGCCGACTGGATTTGCCCTAATAACAGGAAAACCAGATGCGATTTCCACAAGTCCAGGAGAGCGACGTCCCCATGTTGTCGCCCGGCTTTCAAATCTTGAGTGGTTCTTTGAAAAGTATACAGACTCGCAACAGAATGCGGACCAAATCGTAAGTCTTGCGATCGCGATTCATTCGTTGCCTTCTGGATTCTCGGAGAACATGGTTGAACTGGACGAACTAATCGAGTTGCTAGGAGTCACGCACGAGAATCCGCTGTTTGAGCGCTACCGCGATGCTGTCGGGCTCTGTCGACCGCCATTACACCATCTCTCCAAGGAGAGTGGGGGACTAATTCTCATACGATGGCTGCTCCATCGAATCTTACCGCACACGTCCTTTCTCATTGACGAGCGCAACTTGGCGGCGCGCCTTCGCGTAACGATCGACTCGTTACGGCTCCAACTTGCTGAGAACGGGCAGTTCATGGAGGAGTTGGCGAATTACGCGTACACAGGATTACTCAGCACGTTTGACGGAATAAGGTGGTGGAGAGGAGGCATTGAGCAATGGCTTTGGAATATCACGGACGGTCAGTCATCCAAACCAGCTGCTGTACTAGAATCCTTGAAACAGGTCGGAGCCGATAAACTTGTTCCAACTGAAGAAGTACGACCAGTTGTGACTTTGAACGAACATCTGAAGCAAGAAGATTCGCTCACTTCGCGATCTGATGTGGTTGCGATCCAACTCGATGACTGGCCGAGCTATGCGGAACCAGCGTACGTTCGGAGAGAGATACTCGAGAAGCACGACTTTTTGAAACTATTCGTTACAGAAGTCTGAAGCAGGGATGGGCGACATGAGCGAGTACACTGGCATCAAGTTCTCGTACGAGAGCATGCTGAATGAGATAAGAAGAATGCAAAAGCTTGCGGATGTTTTTCTGGCGAGCGAATGCGATGGCGTTCTAGAGGCATGCTTCTCTAATCTTGAGAACATTCGCAACTCCACATCAGACCGAACTCATTTGTGGGAACTTAGTGAGGGGTGGCCAATTCAGACTGTTGATAGCAGAGGTGAATATCGGGCAAGTGGCCGCGACGGGGGAGCCCCTGTCTATGGACTGCTCTGTTTCAGATGGGAGATCAAAAATCCAGAGCGGGGGCGACGACGCCAGAAGGACTTTCATCTATTTGGCGAAGCCACAACCAGTTTGAAAATCGTGAGCAGGGAAAGCAATAAGCTAATCGCACAATGGCAGATTGAAGCAGGTGACGCTTCATCGCCAGGATGCCACTTTCACTCTGCTGTGAATCAATACGGAGATGATGGATTGTTTCCTGAGTGGCTCAAAGTCCCTCGTCTTCCGAGCGTGCTACTGACACCAATGGATGGCCTTGAGTTTCTCTTGGGAGAGCTATTTCAGCTCCGATGGCCACAAGCCGTCAGCGAGGAGTCAGAAGACCGCAATTCATGGGCAAAAAGCCAGCGTGATCGTCTCTCCAATCTACTCAGTTGGAAACTGGGCATTGTGCGCGAATCAGAAACTACGCCTTGGATGGCTTTGAAGAAAGCCAAGCCAGAGCTAGACGTTCTCATGGAGTAGGCCCCATGATCGCGTCTGAGCCCCCAGATTCCTGCAAAGTTTACACGCCTCTATCGTTGGCAAGAGCGATGGTTGCAGCGATCGTTGATGGCGTCGATCAACGGTGGCTTGAACCTAGCTGTGGCACTGGGAGCTTTCTTGAAGCTCTCGCAGAATTTGGTGTCAACAGGAAACGCATTATTGGTGTCGATCTTGACCGGAACACTTCAGAGGCGGATTGCCTCGGTACCGTAACTCGTGGTGTCGATTTCATAGAGTGGTCGAAAACTCGTAAAGGACGATACGACTGTGTCGTTGGCAATCCCCCATATTTGCCGATTCGTGCGTTGCATGATCCGCTCAGGGACACCGCCTCGAACGTCGTGGATGTAAACGGGCAACCAATAGGTGACCGCGCCAACACTTGGTATCCATTTATGGTGCGGGCAATGGAGATGCTTCGCGAGGGTGGTAACCTGGCTTTCATTTTGCCCGCTGCGAGTGAGTATGCAGACTACGCGTCAGAAGGTCGAAAGAAACTTACGCAAATTTTCGACCGGGTAGACATTATCCGAAGCAGACGTCCACTCTTTGACACCGTGTCCGAAGGCGTCGTCGTAATCATCGCGACAGGTAAAGGGGGGACAAGCAAGTTATTCCGACGACATGAGGTTGAGGACCTGCCAGCTGCAATTCAACAAATCGGTAGAATCCAGCGGACCAATGCACGCAACTGTCCCAAGCTGATAAAGACAAAGAAGCCCGAGTTCGTAAAGTTTAGCGACATCGCAAGCATTCGGATCGGAGCTGTCACTGGTGATTCCAAATTCTTCGTGATGAACGAAGAACAACGTAAGCAGCTGTGCCTACCCAAGAAATGCCTCGTGCCTGTTGTGTCGAGAAGTAGACACATCCGACTGCCTGTACATGATCTTCGGTCATGGCAGCACGAATGTGATTCTGGTGAAAAGGTATGGTTGTTTCGACCAGGCCGAGACCATGTCGATATGAAATGCGTACGGTCGTACTTAGAGCTTTCCGAAGACGAAGGTGGTTGCCACAAGGAGCGATTCAAGATCAGAAACCGTGAGCCGTGGTACGAAACTCCGCTGCCAGAACATCCAGATTTTTTTCTCACTGGGATGAGTGGGCTCGGCCTCTGGATGTGTTTGAATGAGCACCCTCAGCTCAATGCAACAAACACGCTCTATACGGGCACATTTCGGGAATCGCTGAGTCGCAGAGAGAAGTTTGCATGGGCGCTGGCACTACTCACTAGCCAAGTTCAAAAGCAGATTGTTCGCGCAAAAAGAGTCTATGCGGATGGACTTTCCAAACTTGAGCCCGGACAAGTAAATGGACTCATACTGCCGGAACCTCCCGTGATCAGCGATGCTGTCAGCGTGTACCGCCGCGCTGTGTGCGCACTTCTTTCCGGGGATCATCGGCAAGCGGCGGCGATTGCGGATCTTGCCATTCGATGGCCATAAATCACGGGTCGGACGAGGAAGACCCTTCACATTCCGTTGGGAAGAGGCTGATTCGGGGCTCTGCCACTCGTGACAACCAGCTCATTGTCTGGCAGGATGGAGGCAGACACTTCAATTTTTACTTATGGCAGGGTGCCACAGAGAGACGTGGCGGCACAGGCCACTTCTCAGGCCGACTCAAGCAGTTCTGACCCCGGATCCAGCTGCAAAGGAGCCCCACAGACAACCTTCAACGCTTTAATCTCGTTTCGGGCCAACTCCGAGGAATCGCTTTCCTTGAGGGCCAAAGCACTGACGCCGACATCCGCTCAAGTCTCAGTCACTTGCTGGCCATTGAAAGTGCGAGAGTGACCGGGCGCAGTTCAGGACGTGAACTGTGAGAGGCCTGCAGTTCGACAGACAGTCATCGCTGCGAATGACACGCTCTGAGGCGGTTGGGTTTTGGCGGATTGCTGACCAGAGCGGCAAAAGACGGCGGCATCCGTTAGTCTCCACAGGCACCTGTTCGAATTGTCTGTTCCGAATTGAAATGCCGTATCCAAAGGTAGAACAATGCCAAAGCCAAGCAGAATTGAACCCGTTCTGATTCAGCCCGAAGAGTGGCTCAAGAGTTCCAACCCGCCGCTGGGGTCGCAGGAGGGACGTCATTTTGGCGTCGATTGCGTCGTCATTCGCTACAGCACCGGTGTCATCGGTGAAGGACCCAATCTGCATGTGCACCCGTATGACGAAATCTTTCACATCCTTGAGGGACGCGCACAATTCACAGTTGGCGATCAGCAGTTTGAGGCGACGGCGGGTTCGCTTTTTTTTGCGAACGTGCCGCATGCTTACAAGAATCTCGGCCCCGGTCGCCTGGATTCCGTGGATTTCCACCTCAGCCCGGAATGGATCCAATACGACCTGCCGCGTGGTGGCGAGTCGCTGAGCGCTCCGGTGCTTTCATAGCACCAGCTTCACCTCTGTTGAGATGATTTCTGCGGAATGCATTTCAGGCTTCAGAACGAAGCGGCTCGGGAATCATGAGTACCTTCGCAATGTCATGCGCCAGCCCGACCTGGTTCCCTGACGAAGGTGGCCGATGTGATATCAACACACATGCAACGTTCGGTGCGATACGGTTCGTATCGCCCCTGTCCCTGGAGCCCATGAGCCGCTCGAAGCGAAGTCAAAACGACACGTTGTCCCCTTTGCTGCGCGTGGAAAGTGACTGGAAGACCGGATGACTGATTGTTGTGGAAAGTGGCTTCACGGAACCATCGGCGAAGGCAAAGACTACAGATCCAGCGTGATGACTCCAGAAATGATTGTTATGTGTGCCATCGTCGGAGCCTTCTGCCAGAGGAGCCTCAGTGCTCAGTACATTGTCCTGATTTCCTGAATAGTCAGGTTTTTCGCCGCCGGCACAGATAGACCATCCCAGTTGCAGATCGGACGGCAGCCCGCGTTCTCCCAGAATCAGCGTATTGGTGGTCCCGTCCCTGACGTCTTCCAGGCAGATGCGACTGCCGCTGTAGAGCAGACCATCTCCGGCTTCCGGAGCCGAACCGATGATGCCCAGATAATTGTTTACGGCATGACGGCCGTGGGTGGATGCATACGTCTCGCATATGCTTCCGGAGTTTGGGTCGGAAGGGCAGGAAAACGTATTCAACACCACAGACTGAGGTTCGAAGCCCTCTTCGTCTTTGTACCGGTAGAAGAAGCAGTAATCGGGAAAGCTGAAATCGATTCTGTCTGACAGGTCGGATCGCCCAAGAAACGGCAACAGTCGCGACTGGAATGTCCACAATCGATTGGGCTGATTGCCCTCGGGTAATCGTCGGTTCGTGCAGTGAAACGAATGAATGGCAACGCTGATTTGCCGCAGATTGTTCATGCATTGCAGCTGCCGCGACCGGGCAACTGCCTGAAGCACAGCGGGTGCCATCAATGAAACAAGCATTGCAATGATGGAGATCACAACCATTAATTCGATCAGCGTGAAGCCTCGACGAAGCCGAGGGACAAATCCAGCTGGCTTCCGGCTTTGCTGTGATGACATCATGGCGACAACTCCCTTGTGTAAATCAGAATTGTGATGATGGAACGGCGAATCCACATTGTTCGGTCACTCTGTGGACTCGCCGACGCCGCGGATAAGTACCCTGCCT
>JAGQQE010000363.1 GCA_020426345.1 Planctomycetaceae bacterium | reverse complement strand
GACACGCCCATCTGTTCGAAGGATTTGTACATCTCGCGTGCCTCATGATCTGTCTCAGATGGTTTTGAAATGACCTCTTGGGATTGGCGTGTTGGCTAATGTGTGAGCAACTGCGTGGAGAGGAAAACTGCGACTTCGCGGCGGGCGACCACAGAGCAAACTATACAGAGTAGCGCCCAACCCAAAAACATCTATCGCAGCCGAAACAGGCAAGCGCGTTGGCGTGATGCAATTCAGAATTTGCTCTGGTGCCATGTAAGCAGGAGTTCCGGCCAGTGTGAGAGTAATGCTTACGGCAGAATCATGAGGAAGGAAATGGACAAGCCCAAAATCGGCGACCACTGGAGAACCATCTGAACGAATCAGTATGTTGGACGGTTTAAGATCCCGATGCAGAATCCCGTGGCTATGAGCATGCTCAACGGCATCACATACCTGAGTCATCAAGTGAACAACTGCAGACCAGCCGACCAAATTCTCTTTGCAAAAGCTGTCAACAGGCACCCCATCAATAAGTTCCATTGCCAGCCATGCAATGCCCATTTCGGTAATGCCGCAGTCCAGCAAAGCGACTATGCCCGGGTGTGACATGGACCGCAAAGCGTCTGTTTCCAGTTTCCATGCTTTATGGGATACCGGAGTAGCAACGGAACGCAGGATTTTTACCGCAACATACTTCAATCGTGGTAACGATGCTGCAGCATTAACAGCCCGATACACCGTGCCAAATCCACCCATTCCGATCAGCGTCTGCAGTTCGTAGGTGCCGATCGTTATACCTTCAAGATTCTTTGTCGAGCAATCCTCTTTATCGGCCTCATCTGGATGTCTATTTTCAGCTGTCGTGTTGGCGGCCAGTTGCCATACATTCTCCTGCAAGAAGCCCTCTGGGACGGCCCCGGATGTCAATTCTGCCCCTCCGAACTGATCTTCCGACGAGGGATTCAGCCATCTGGCGAAAGAATCCCCATCCTTGGTGGGTCTTTGCGACATTGCCTTGTTCACTTGTGGTGGGATTGCCACGGATGGACAACTAACAGCCAGTACCGATTGGTTAACGAACCCTCAATCTCTCTGCAGCAGATCTAATTTGTCAGCAACTTGAACAAGAAGCCCCTCGCCGTCTCCCAGTCCTGATCAACAGTTGACTTGCTGACAGATAAATGTTTGGCCACCTCAGAATTTGTAAACCCTCCAAAGAACTTCAGATCAACAACAATGGCAGCTCTCGGGTATTGCTTTGCGAGAACTTCAATGGCGTCATGCAGGTCAAGGAGGTCGGCCTGACGGCTGCTTGCTGAATCTTCAGGAATCAAATTCACGCGGCTCCACCCGCCACCTCGGCATTGGGCGTTTTCCTTTCGAACTACGTCAGCAAAACACTCCCGAACAGCCCGGCATGTAGCCGCGTAGATATAGGCTCTGGAAGTTTCCTGCGTGATACCCGAACTTTTAAGCAACTTGATAAACGCTTCGTTGACGAGTGCAGTTGTGTGCAGCGCCAAGTGAGCCGGACAACCAACAAGGCGCCGATGCGCCTGATTTCGCATCCACTCGAGAAGAGTATCAATCTCGGGGGCGGAAGCTGTCTCGCCATTTACATATGAGAATTTGTCCGGTTTTTCTGGGTGATGGGGTTGGCATCTCGTAGTTGTCAACATCGCTTTAAATTCAACAGTCTATCAAGTTCGCAAGAATTCCAGGTCGCCTGCAGTGCTGAACAGTAGAAATCAATGGCCACGCTCCGTCAAGCAATCAGGTTCAGATGTGATTTTCGACTTACTCAAGCCTGAATTTTGTCAGCAGGCACCCTTTCTGGTCAACAACACCAGATCGATCACTAAACGTGATGCCGTCGAATACTACCCGTTGCGAAGCGGTCACGCTTGGCCCTGGCAGTATTCTGGCAACAGCCTGGAGCTTTCATCGGATGGGAGTGAATAGCTTGTTGACTAAAGGACAAGTGCGGTTCATCAGCAATGCCATCAATTTGAGCGTCTGGCGAGCCATGGGGACTCGCGACAACCATGATGAGGCTCATTTCTGAATAAAGTTCGTCCATTGAGAAAATCGATCAATCAAACCAGAAGTACAGAATCTGAATACCCCCTGAGAGGAGAAGCACTCAAAGGCGCTGGAAACGGTACATTTGACACGCGGTTGGTGTTTTTCGGATGGCAAGACCAGAATGGCAACCGACGCGCCTCATCCGTCATGGAACAATGGTGGCCGCACGCGGAAACTGCGTTTGCAGGCTACGAAGCCTGTGTATCCGGCTTCGGGGGAAAACGATGCCAGAGGGTGGCCAGAATGGTGCCTGTCAGCATGCAGCCGAATGTGTACACGATGCATGGAATGATGGCAGGAGAATCCGGGCCGAACAGCACCTGTGCCAATGCAACTCCTTGCGTTTTGCATGCCAACTTCAAGAGTCAACGCGCGACGCATCGGTTCTGTCAGACCACCCGCGCGACCACCCAGATATCCGCACAGGTACCCGCCGGCATTCATGCAGGCCAGCGCCATCAGCAGAGTGCCCGTGGCCTGTGACACATCAGCCCGCTTCAGACCCACCGCGATGGCAATGATCGCCAGAATCGTCAGATTTGCGATGGTCGCCGCGAAACGATCGGCCAACCGGAGAAATCGACTGGAAAACCGACGCAGCACGTGACCGGTGACGACCGGCAGGACAACCTGAAGGAGGAGTAACCGAACCGCCGCATTGCCGTCATAGGGCACATCACTGTGCATGGTCAGCTGAAGTGCCCGCGGAACGATCAATGGCGAAAGCAGTGTTGCCATCGTTGTCAGGCTGACAGAATAGCTGACGTTTCCCCGAGCTGTCAGTGTCAGCACGTTCGACGCCATCGCCCCCGGCACGCACCCGACAATGATGATGCCGGCGGCGAGCTGGGCTTCTGGTTTCATAATTAAGACGGTCAGCCAGGCCAGTAAAGGCATGCTGATGTACTGGATGGCCGTTCCAATCAGCACATTCGGCCATCGCTTTCTGATCTGCCGGACCTCATCGACTGGAAGCACCGCGCCAACACAAAACATGGTCACTACAATCAACCAGTGGATCGCTGACCCACCAGCAGCCAGAAACGGGTCGAATGCAATCCCGAGTTTCGGCCAGTAGAATGCGGCGGTGGACGAAGCGATCAGCCAGATCAGTATGAAACGTTGTAACATGTTTTCGGTGGTAAGAAGATGCCCGGGAATTCTTTTGGTCAATTGTTCCGAATCACGACGGCAGGCGAAAGTCATGGTCCGGGCAATGTTGTCATCATCGACGGAGTTCCTCCCGGATTGCCACTATCCGAGGAGGATTTGAAGAAAGATCTCGACCGTCGTCGCCCCGGACAAAGTCCATTGGTCACACAACGGCAGGAACCCGACGCTCCGGAGATTCTGGCGGGGGTTTTCGAAGGTCGGACGACGGGCACAAGCATCGCTGTTCTGATCCGAAATACCGACCAGCGAAGCCGGGATTACTCTGACATTAAGGACAAATACCGACCGGGCCACGCCGATTACACATTCGACGCTCGCTATGGTTTTCGGGATTACCGCGGAGGCGGACGAAGCAGCGCCAGGGAAACGACGGCTCGAGTGGCAGCGGGGGCCATCGCAAAGAAACTGATCGCCCACGAATTCGGTGGATCAGTCATTGGCTACGTTACACAAGTTGGCGGAATCAAAGCATCGATCCCCGATCCGGCCTCCGTCACTCTGGAACAAGTGGAAACCCTTCCTGATGGCAGCCCCAATTTTGTGCGCTGTCCTGATTCAGATGCTGCCGCACGGATGGTTGCACTGATCGATGAAGTTCGTCGCGATACAGATTCTATCGGAGGCGTTGCAGAACTGGTGGCTACAGGAATTCCAGCCGGGCTCGGCGACCCGGTCTTCGATAAGCTGAAGGCGGACCTCGGCAAAGCGTTGTTCAGCCTCCCAGCTGTTCTGGGAGTGGAATATGGCAATGGCTTTGCATGTGCTGAACTTCGCGGATCAGAAAACAACGACATCTTTGTCGCCCACAATTCGACACCGGATCCCTCGTCGCCATTGATACAAACCTCGTCAAACCGCCACGGTGGAATGCTGGGTGGCATCAGCTCCGGAATGCCGATTGTCATGCGTGCGGCCATCAAACCCACCAGCAGCCTGGCCAAAGAACAACCCACGGTGACTCGTGACGGCCAATCAACCACAATCTCCACCAAAGGGCGGCACGACCCATGCCTTTTGCCGAGATTCATCCCCATGGGAGAAGCCATGATGGCGATCGTACTTGCCGATCACTGGTTACGGCTGAAAGCCATTCGAGCAGTCTGATGAACATCCTGTCCCGAACATCAATCTGTTGCGGCAAAGCTGCACTGGCCGCTTTGTGGATCCTTGCCGCTGGCACCAGCTCAACCGCAGCCAGTGTTCTGCATCCATTTCATTCGTCCATCGCGGAGGCGGAATGGAACAGTGAAACCAGTCGCTTTGAGGTCGCTCTCAAACTCAACGGCGCAGAATTCGAGCAGGAGCTTTCACAACTCCATAACCGACGCATTAACATCGAGACATCCGAAGGAGCCGAAGAGATCGTTCGCAACTACGTTCAGCAACGATTCTGCATGGCAACAGCTTCGCACCCGCATTGCCGGATGCACTGGGCCGGCATGGAAGTCGCCATTCGGGATGTTTGGCTTTACTTTGAAGTCGAACCCGCTGTTTCGCAGGTGGTCGATACCTCCGTCACCAAGCCAGATCCGCAGGATGATCTGCCGGCAACTTCAGAAACGACCAGCCCGGTGAGTCTTTCTGAAATCAAGATCACGAACAGCCTTCTGACGACATCTCGTCCCGAGCAGGTCAACCTTGTGACCGTCCTTGTCGACAGAAAACGCCACTCGACCCACTTCACGTCAACTCAAAAGACGGTGACAATCCGCTGGGAAACATTTGGCGAACCAGAATCCGACCTTCCTGCGAATACAACGCCCATTCTGATCCCGGATGCCGAACGCCGGGGACAATAGACGGTCACCCGCAGTGAAAATCACCGGGGACCGACGGACCGGCAGACTTTGTTAAGTCGAATGGAGATACATCTCTGTTCACAGGCTCGCAGGCCCGGACACAGGAAACCGGGGGCGACTCAGTTTTCCTCAACCAGCGGCTTCAGACCGTTTCGCTGGCACACACTCAGCAGGCTGCATGTGGTGCATTTCGGGCGGCGAGCAATGCATACCTGCCGACCGTGGTAGACAAGGCGGTGAGAAAAGTTGATCCATTCCTTCCGGGGAATCAGCTCCATCATTTCCCGTTCGATGATCTCTGCATTCTTCGAAGTCGTCAGTCCAAGCAGATTCGTGATCCGCGTCACATGTGTATCCACGACAACACCGGACGAAATTCCAAAACAGGTTCCCAGCACCACATTGCCGGTTTTTCGCCCCACTCCCGGAAGCGTAATGATCTCAGCAAGCGTTTGAGGAACCTGACCATCGAATCGCTCAACCAACCCCTGAGCCATGCCTCGGATGTTCGTTGCCTTATTCCGGAAGAAGCCCAGAGACTTGATAATGCTTTCCACGTCTTCCTGAGTCCCTTTTGCCAGCGCATAGGCGTCAGGGTACTTTCGAAACAAAGCCGGCGTCGTCAAATTCACTCGTTCATCAGTACACTGGGCCGAAAGAATTGTCGCCACCAGCAACTGAAACGGAGATTCATGTTTCAGCGCGCAAACAGCCCTGGGATATAATTTTGCGAGCCCGGAAATCACCGATTTTCCGAGTTCCCGACGCTCTTCAAGAGAAAGACCGGAATCCTTTGATGAGATTTTTCTGGCCGAGACCGCCTTCCGGGGGGCCGCTTTTCTGGACGCGACTGCCCGCCGACTCTTCTTTTTGGGTGGTTGTCCGGAAGCAGTCGTCGTCGCAGAAATAGTCTCT